>JBAXCT010000057.1:0-10425 GCA_037141375.1 Chthoniobacterales bacterium
GCGACGACGATCACCAACGGCGTGCTCAACGTGCAGAACAACACCGGCCTTGGCACTATAGCGGGCGGGGTGACGGTGGGTTCGGGCGGCACGCTCGCCTTGCAGGGCGGGATCACGATCGGTGCGGAGACCTTGGCGCTCAATGGCACCGGGTTCGGTTCGCTCGGAGCGCTGCGCAACATCAGCGGGGGCAACAGTTACGGGGGCCTGATCACGCTGGGCTCGGCCTCGCGGATCAACTCGGATGCGGGGACGCTCTCGCTGACTAACACCGGGACGATCACCGGGTTATTCGGCCTGACCTTCGGTGGCGATGGCAATACCACGGTCAACAGCATCATCGGTTCGCAGATCACCACTCTGGACAAGGACGGCGCGGGAACCGTGACCTTGGCGGGCGCCAACGCCTACACGAACGCGACCACGATCAGTGGTGGCGCGCTGCGAGCGTCCAATGCGCTCGCTCTCGGAGCGTCGACCGCCGGAACAATCGTTACCAACAGCGGGACCCTTGAGCTACAGGGAGGGATAACGATCGCCGCAGAGGCTTTGAGCCTCAACACCACAGACGCCAGCGCAACGGTGGCCGCGCTCCGCAATGTTTCGGGCAACAACGTCTACAGTGGCGCTATCACGGTTAACACCATCAACCGCATCGACTCAGATTCTGGCACCCTCACGCTGTCTTCATTTGCTAACAACCTCGGCGGCACCGGCACTAGAGCCCTTTATGTCGGCGGTTCCGGCAACACTATTTTCACAGGCGCGATGAGCAATTCTACCGCCTTCCTTACCAAGGATGGCAGCGGGACTCTCACCCTCTCCAACAACTTTGTCCTGACTGGCGCCGGAACTCTAACTGTCGCAGATGGAACCCTGCGCTTGGGCTTGAACAACGCGATTACCAACACGAGCACTTCATCAAGCTTGAGAGTCACAGGGGCCAACGCCGTCCTCGATATGGGGGCCAACAGCAGCACGGTGGGATTTGTCACGCTTTCCAATGGTTCGATCACCTCAAGCACGGGCATTCTGACCGCAAGCAACAGCTTCACCGTGGAGAACGGTTCGATCTCCGCGATCCTTGCCGGTAGCACAGCGACGCTGTTGAAGACCAACGCTGGCACGGTGACCCTGTCTGGCGCCAACACCTACGCGGGGGCGACGACGATCACCAACGGCGCGCTTAACGTGCAGAACAACACCGGCCTCGGCACGACCGCCGCCGGGACTACGGTCGCATCGGGTGCTGCGCTGGAGTTGCAGGGCGGATTATCCATCGGTGCCGAAACCTTGGCGCTCAACGGCACGGGCGTCAGTTCCGGCGGCGCGTTGCGCAATATCAGCGGGAACAACACCTACGGCGGACTAATCACGCTGGGTTCGGCCTCGAGGATTAACTCGGATTCTGGGACGCTCTCACTGACCAACGCGGGGACGATTACCGGAGCCACCTTCGGCCTGACTCTGGGAGGAGCCGGCAATATCAATCTTGCCAGCATCATCGGGACGACGACCGGCACTCTGACCAAGGACGGGGCGGGCACCCTGACCCTCACCGCGGCCAACACCTACACGGGTGCGACCACTGTCTCCGAAGGCACGCTCAGGGCATCAAATGCCAGCGCGCTCGGCACCAACGCGGCCACGGTGGCCAATGGCGCGACTCTGGCGATTGCCGCGGCGGTCAGCAAAAATAATATCGCCAATAACGGCACGGTCTCAATTCAGGCGGGCGGCAATCTCACTGCCAATTCGCTCGGTGCCAACAGCACGGGGGCCCTTGTTCTTGCGGGCAGCGGCGGCAACCAAGCGACCTTCACCGACATCGCGGTTGCCGGTGCGAGCAACAGCAGCACGGTCTTCAATGTGGGCGCAGTTACTCTCACTGGCAATGCCACCATCGCGTTCCAGAATGCCTACAATACCATCACCTCCAGCGGTGCAGTCAGCATCAGCGGATCCGGCAACCTCTTGAGCTTTGCGGGATCATGGAACGGAGGCGCGACCTACAATTTACTCACCGGCAACTCCCTGAGCGCCTCGGGCATTTCGCTGACCAACTCCGGTTGGACGAACTCCGTCGGCCTTGGCTCGAGCTATACCAACGGCCGCACGACCTACCTCTTCAACACCAATGCGACAGCGCTCTTCATGACGCTGGGCGGTGGCGCGGGCAATATCACTTGGAATACCAACAATGGCCAATGGAACTATGATTTGGCCACCACGCCTTGGACTAATAATTTGGGTGGAACCCCCAGCGCCTTTTACATCGGTGACAATGTGACGCTGAGCACCACGGGGTCCATCATCACCGTGACCAACACCGGAGTCAGCGCCGGTACGGTGACAAGCAGCGCCGCTTCGGGCACCGTCACTCTCACCGGTGGCGCGTTGACCAATACTGGCCTCACCAAAAGTGGAAACGGCACGCTGGTTCTCTCCAACAATGTTGCGGTGAGCGGCGCCGAGTCTGTCTCCGCAGGTGCTCTCACCATCGCCGCCGCGGCCACGAACACAGCCAGCAGCCTGAATCTCTCCGGTGGCGCGATCAATGTCTCGGGCACCGTCATCGTGACGAGCGCCGAAACTGTCTCGGGAGGCACGCTCACGGTCAATGCCGGCGGGACCAACAGCGTGGGCAGTCTTGTTCTCTCAGGCGGAACGCTCACCGGTCTGGGCGTTCTGACTAACGCGAGCGTCTATGACATACGCTCCGGCACGGCCAACATCGCCCTCAATGGCACGAGCGGACTGAATAAAACCACCGCCGGCACAGTCACCCTCGGCGCGACCAACCTCTACTCCGGAACAACCACCGTGAGCGAGGGCACTCTGCGCTATGGGACCAACAACGCGCTTCCCGATGCTGGCGCTGTCATTGTGAGCGGAGGGACCCTCGATATCGTCGGCTTCAGCGACACAGTGGGAGCCGTGACGTTGTCGAACGGCAGCATCACAGGAACGACGGGCGTGCTGACCGGGACTAGCTATGCGGTAGAGAACGGCTCGATCTCCGCGATCCTTGCCGGTGCGGTGACCTTGGTGAAAACCAATGCGGGCACAGTGACCCTCTCGGGAGCGAACACTTACACCGGGGCGACGACCATCACTAACGGCGTGCTCAGCGTGCAGAATAGCGCCGGCCTCGGCGCGGCCACCGTGGGTACAACAGTCGGTTCGAGCGCGGCCCTTGAACTGCAGGGGAACATTACGGTGGGTGCCGAAGCGCTCACCCTCAGCGGCACGGGTATCAGCTCTGGCGGTGCGCTTCGCAATGTCAGCGGTAACAACACCTTTGGCGGCCTGATCACGCTCGGGGCAGCCTCGCGCATCAACTCGGATGCTGGCACCTTGACCCTGACCAACGCTGGCACCATCACAGGCTCAGACCTCGCGCTGACCTTCGGGGGCGCGGGAAACATCACGGTCAACAGCATCATCGGCACCGGGATCGGTACGGTGAGCATGGATGGCGCCGGCACCTTGATCCTCAATGGAATCAGCACCTATGGTGGCGTGACGACGATCGGCAGCGGCGTGCTGCAAGTGACCAATCTGGCCAACGCGGGCACGAGCAGTTCGCTCGGAACCAATGGCACGATCGTCATTAGAAATGGCGGTGTGCTTGATTACGCTGGCGGGACCAACTCGTCGATGAATCGCGTCATCAATCTCGCGGGCGGCAACGGAGTCATCGGTGTTTCCAATGCGGCGGTCGCCTTGACCAGCGCGGGAGCCATCACCAACAATGGCAACTTCGTCAAGACCGGCGCCGGCACCTTGGTGCTCTCGGTCAGCAACAGCTTCACCGGAACCACGACGATCAGCAGCGGAGTTCTCTCCCTAGCCAACGCGAGCGCGCTTAGCGGCAGCACGCTGGACTACTCGGGCGCGGGCCGCGTTGCCTTCAGCAACCTCACCGCGGTGAACTTGGGCGGCTTGCAGGGATCGACCAACCTAGCACTGACCAACGCCTCGGGTGCCGCTCTGGTCCTCAATGTGGGCGGCAACAACAGCAGCACAACCTACTCGGGCAGTTTAAGCGGCGGCGGCCGACTGACCAAAACCGGCAATGGAACACTCACCCTCGCGGGAAGCAACACGCAGTCCGGTGGCACTCTCATCAGCCAAGGGACGCTGCAGATCGGATCCGGCGGGACCTCGGGTTCGCTCGCGACTGCGGTCACCAACAACGGCACTCTGGCCTTCAATCGTTCGGATGACATCACCCAATCAACCGCGATCAGCGGCAGCGGTTCGCTGGTTAAACTCGGCGCCGGCACGCTCTATCTTGCCGCCTCCAACGGCTATACTGGTGCGACGACCATCTCCGGCGGGGCTCTTTCCATTAGTAATCCGACAGGAGTTGCCGGAACCTCTGGAGTCAATATCGGAGACGGAGCCTCCCTGAACTACACTGGTGGAGCGACCAACATCAACCGCGACATCTCGGTGACGAGCGGCACGGGAACCATTCGCAACACTGGAGGGGGTACGCTCACGCTGTCTGGTCCGCTGAGCAAGAATGGCACGACGCTGGCTCTCTCTGGGGGTAACTTTGATATCACTGGGATCATCTCCGGCGCGGCAAGCAACTCGGACCTGATCGTCGATGGAGCCACGGTCACCCTCAACAACACGAACACCTACAACGGGGCGACCTACATCCGCAACGCGGGCGCACTGGTGGCCAACGTGCTCGGCGCCATGCCGACCAACACCCGCAGCGCAGTGGTCATGGACGACACGGGCACAGGCGGTTCGGCATTGACCAATGCGGCCAGCCAGCAAATCGCCTCTCTCACCGGGGCCGCTAGTTCCTCCGTCAATTTTGACGGGAGCACTCTGACCATCGGTACAGCTTCCGGCAGTACAATTTTCGCCGGTGCTATGACCGGATCCGATTTCGTAAAGGACGGCGCCAGCACGCAAACTCTCTCCGGCAGTTTGGATGCAACCACCCTGCGGGTGGATGGCGGCCTCTTCTCCGTCACTGATTCCGGTCGGGTGGGAACCTCCTCGGCCAAGATCGAAGGTGGCTCCGCATCGGTGTCGGGTCTCGACGCGAGTTGGTCCAACGTACTCGACATCTACATCGGCGAAAACGGCAGCGGCAACAGCCTCGTGATTTCCGATCGCGCTACTGTGACGTCTGACTACGGGCTCATGATCGGCTATAACCCCGGCAGCAGCACCAATAGCCTCGTGGTCACATCAGGCGCCCACATGATCGTGGCTCTGGATCTACGCGTGTCCTATGATGCCAACTCCGGCAACACGATGACCATTTCGGATGGGGCGTATGTCTCAAGCACGTTCGGGGCGATCGGATCCGGGAGCGAGTTGTCGGTGGATAATTCGGTCTTGGTCACTGGAACGAACTCCCAATGGATAGTGTTTGCCAACTCGGACAAAGACACTGGAGATCTCCGCGTCGGAAACGAAGGCAGCAGAAACAATCTGGTGATCTCCAACGGGGCAAGTGTGCAGGCTGGGAACAGCTGCTTTGTCGGCTATTACGCTGGCAGCAGCAGCAACACCATTTTGGTCACCGGGACCGATTCCTTGCTGTATACGGCGAACAACCTGCTGGTCTCCGACGACGCCAATACCGGCAACCGGCTGATTATTTCTAACGGAGGTATTGTCTCGGTGAACGGTCGCCTGGCAGTGGCTGATCTCGACAACGGCAACAGCAATAGCATCTTGGTCACCGGGACGTACTCCCGATTGCAAGTCGCGAGCGATCTCCGTGTTTCCGCCGCAGCCAATACCGGCAACACGGTGACCGTCGCCGACGGGGCCCGCGTCTCGAGCGGCTCAGGATTTATCGGATCTGGCAGCGCGTCATCCTCAAGCAACTCGGGCTTAGTCACGGGTGCGGGATCAGTTTGGAGCAATTCCTCCGGCCTTATCATCGGCGATTTTGGCAGCAGCAACAGCCTAGTCATTTCCAATGGCGGCGCGGTGATGGCGCAGCGCTTGTCTGTCGGCTACAACGCCGGCGCCAGCGGCAACAGGCTGTTGGTGACGGGATTGAATTCCTCTTTAAGTCTTGCAGAGTACCTCGCGGTGTCGCTCGACGCCAACACGGGCAACACGATGACCATCGCCGATGGGGCCACGGTTTCGAACCAAACGGGTTATATCGGAGCCGATAGCTCCCTGTCCTCGAACAACTCGGTGCTGGTGACTGGCGCGGGATCAACTTGGACCAACGGGCGAGAGTTCTACGTGGGCAGAGATGGCCACGACAACAGTCTGGCCATCTCCAACGGAGGACTGGTGGCCGCGGCCAGCAACAGCTTCATAGGCTTCCTCACCAACGCTTCGAACAACTCAGTGCTGGTCTCCGGGACGGATTCGGAGTGGCGTAACCGCAGCAATCTCTACGTCGGTTACGATGGCAGCAGCAACCGCCTGACGATTTCCGGTGGTGGTTATGTTGCCGTGGGAAGCAACTGCTATATCGGCTCCGAGACCAACAGCAGCGAGAACAGCATTCTGGTCACCGGTATCGGTTCGATGCTGTCTGTCACTAACATGCTCGTTGTGTCCGATGACGCCAATAGCGGCAATACATTGACCGTGACCAACGGGGCGCGTGTCACGAGCGGTTCCGGGTCCATCGGAAGCTACAGCGTCCTGTCCTCGAATAATTCGGTGCTCGTTACCGGAGCAGGCTCATCCTGGAGCAATAGCGGCGCGATCACCATCGGTGATGCGGGCACCGGCAACAGCCTGACCGCGGCCAATGGCGGCGCGGTGGCGGCATCGAGCATCACCATTGCCGCGCAATCCAATTCCTCCGGGGCTTTGAACCTCGGCGGTTTCGGAAGCAACGATGCCGCCGGCACCATTTCGGCTACGACCATCGCCTTCGGGGATGGAGCCGGGTCGATCAACTTCAACCAGAGCAACAACGCCATCTTGGCCAGCGATATCTCTGGGGCGGGTGCAGTCAGTCAACGGGGCAGCGGTCAGACGACGCTGAGCGGGTCCAACAGCTTCACCGGACAGGTTACTGTGGAGGCAGGAACTTTGGAACTAGCCTCCCTGAGTGGTTCGGCTGCGGGCGAGGTGACCAATGTTGAGGTAAGCAGCGGTGCCAGACTGCTCATCTCACGGAGCGGTCAAGTCAACGACGATGCGACGATCACCCTCTCCGGTGGCACCATCGCGCGCGGCAGCGGAGTGAGCGAAATCTTCGGCAACCTGAGCCTCACGCAGGCCTCGTTCCTAGACTTCGGCACGGGAACGGCGGGCACGATGACCTTCGGCACCTACGCATCGAGCGCCTTGCTCACGATCAACAACTTTGGCTTGGGCAACACGCTCCTCTTCGGCAGCAACTTGGAAACCACCATCAACAACACGAGCCTGTTTCAGTTCAGCGGCGGATTTACCTCGGATTGGAACGGTAGCACCTTCACCATCACGGCGATCCCAGAGACATCCACCTACGTCGCCGCCCTCGGACTAATGGCTCTGCTGCTCTGGCCGCTGCGTCGCAGACTTGTGGTCGCCAACCAGGCAGCAAAAAGCCGGAATGGACGTGCGGCTTAAGGTTGCGGAGTCAGGGCCACAAAGATGCCGGTGGCTTTACTGCAGAAGAATCAATGCAACGGCATGGCCTTCGCTTCAATCGTAGTCGTTCTGGATGTCCTCGGGCGCAAGTCGGCGGACGCAGCTTAATTCCTCGCTGAACATGCCCCGCTGCCGGTTCTGCCAATCACAATTTGCCACCATTTCGCTCTGCTCCCATTGCGGGAGCAAAAACCCGTGCCCGCTGCTCAAAATCTCAGCGGGGGTCGGTATTATCGTAAGTTTGCTGCTGGCCGTTTATTTCTTTTTCCTGTTCCGCGACCTGTGGAACGGATGGCGCAACGCGGAAGATCAGGCCACCCACTACGTTGCGCCCTTCAATCCGAACCAGACCAAACCAAATCAAAAATATCCGTAGCACTGGCTCCCTAGCCCAAGCTTCACCGCCTCTCGGGGGCGACTCCCTCGGGAACTCGGGCTTATCCTAGAAAGAACGTTGAGAGTTTATGGTTGAAGGTTGAGAGGCTGAAAACCAACGACTTGTCGATCCGGGCCAACTCACCCTAAGAGCGAGGCAAGCCGGTGATGTAAATCGCTCACGCTCGGTTCCTCAATGGCCTCCGGCTGTCTGCGTCCGTCGCGGCAGACTCCGGCTCTCATCACTCAACGGTCAACTGCGGTTTTAGATTTAGGCTAATTCTCCTCGCGGCTGAGAAGTTCTGGGAGTCTGGCCAAGACAGCCTTTTCCGCCTCGGCGGCGTCATTGATGCCGATGACAGCCAACTGCATGGCGCGCTGGCCGCAGTTGCGGCGGCCTTCGAGCACGGGTTGTATCCGCGCATTCGGGGTGAGGCTTTGCGTGAAGACGGCAGGACCTTGCGCGCGGTCCTCGGTGAAGAAGTAGAACACGTGGAGGGGACGACCTTCGGCGCGCAAAGAATAAATGCGGTAGGTCAGGGGAACGTCATGCACCACCGCGGTTTTTTCCTCGGACGTCGCGATCAACTCGTGCCCGACACCCCGCTGGCAGATCTCCGGGGTGTGGTTGCGGGCGCGGTTCACGGCCACCTTGCTCGGGTTCCAGCGAAGATAAAGGAGGCTCCAGCCGCGTCCCGTATCGTCGGTCCAAGTGCGCTGGAATCCCTCGTCGGAGCGGAGGATGATGCGGGAGCTTTCTTCGAGGGTTTTGTCGGGGTTGGCCGCGCCGGGTGCCGCGGGTATCACCCGCCAACCGGGGAGCTGAACCATATGCGCCTCGTGCCAGCGGAACCAGGCCTCTGTTCCGATTTGGTAAAAGATTGAGGCGGCCAGGACCATTCCGGCACCCCATGCCGCACTGCGGGGCAGATGCGCACCGAAGGGAACGGTGGAGGGGAGATCCATGGCCTGCCGCGCACGAACGATTTTCGCGATGCCCAAGCAGGTCCCCCAAAGCAGACCGAACGTGGCCAGTTGGATCCACATGCCGGCCGGGTCGTGCCAAGTCGCAATCGCGCCCATACCCTGTGAGACCGCCGCAAGGCTCAGCACCAGCATGCGCACGAGGTTGAGCCCGTAAGCGATGATCAGGCCGAGCACGACCATCGTGACACGCCAACCCGCGCGCATGGCGTAAAACTCCCCGAGAAATAGGCTGGCGAGCAGGCTCGACTGGAATGACCTGATCCCGCTGCAGGCCTCGTTGACCCCGAGAATCCCGACGCTGAGTTCGATCACATTGCCACGGCATACGGCAGGAATGCCGAATGTCTGGAGAATGACGGAAGTGATTTGCGCGGCCATCGAGGTGAGGCTCTGGATGAGCCAGATTTCCTGGGTCGATGGCCACGGGACGGAGATAAGGAGAAAGAGAATGGCAAAAGCCATGTGGCGGATGAGCGGGCCGCCGCCAGCCAGGGCCAGGAGCACAAAGCTCAGGGCGGTGGCGAGCAAGGCCAGCACCCACATGATGTAGCGCCACTCCGCATTGGCTGCGCCCACCATCGTGGCAGCGGCCAGGCAGGCGATCAGCGGGATGAGCAGCAGAAAAAACACGGTGTTGGCCAAGCTCCCGGGCTGTGCGGGATCCGGTCGCGTGCGCCAGCGGTTCCAAAAAATCCCGGCCCCGAGCAGAGGAACGAACCAGCCGTAGCCGTATTGCGGATTAGCCTCCCACTCGGAAGAAAGCACGTTGAAGACGCCGAACCACACGGTCGCCAGAGCACCGAAGAAAACCACAGCCTGCCATGAGATGGCGGCGTTTGCAGCTTTGGCTGGGTGCGTGCTCGGGGCGGCGGCGGCTTCCATGGCGAAAAAATTGAATTTAGGGTGGCGCGCCTGATTCTGCAAAAGATCTTTGCTCGGCCTCCTGCGCTTGCGCCCAGCCTCCCGGCGAGGCACTTTCTTGGCCTATGATGGACTTGATGGAAATCTCCTCCCTCCGCTCCGCCGGGAAGGATGCCTGGATCCTTGCAGCGGTGGCGGCAGCCGTCGAGGCGGTGGTGGAAAAAGCTTCGAAGGACGGCAAGCCCTACCTTGAGGTGCAACTCTGCGATGCGCGCGACCGTTTTGCCCTGCGCGTGTGGTCCGATAACGGCCAATACGATGCCGCACAGTCGCTGGCCTCCGGCGCTTGCCTGCGGCTGGAGGGCGAGTTTCACGTGCACCCCGTCTTCGGCCTCGAGGCGCGCCGGTGGTCTTTTCGTGCGCTCGAAGGCGAGGAGAAGCAAAACTTCCTGGCCGGCCCGGCTGACCTGCGCGCACGGCAGGAGGAGGATTACAAGTTCATCGCGGACGAGGTCGCAGGATTGCAGGACCCGCGCCTCCGCGCGCTTGCGGCATCCTACCTCGAAAAATTCGGGCCGCGTTTCCGCCGCACGGCGGCCGCGCGCTTTT
>JBAXCT010000058.1:0-10381 GCA_037141375.1 Chthoniobacterales bacterium
TGAGGGATGCCTTGAACAGTTCGTGTTTCACGAGGAAGCGCGCGACATCCTGGCTGCCGCCATCGAGGCGGTGCCTCGCAAAGATGGCGACAGCCTGCGCGTGACCCTCGCCGGAGCACTGCTCGCCGAGGAAGGTGGCGACAAAGAGAAGGCGCGCAGCCTGCTCGAGGAGGCCTCTGCCAACCCCGGGCCAGTCGGCGCATCCGCGCTGCGTCTGCTCGCGGCAAATTCCGCCGGAATCAGCCCGGCCGCGCAAAATTCGCTCGACGCGCTGGTCCGCCGCCTGCGATCGCATCCCGCTTCCACCGCGTCCGACGAACTCCTCATCGCGCGGCTCTCGGTTTCTTCCAACTCCTCCCGCAAAGACGAGGCGGTGAAAGAACTCCTTCGGCACCTGAGTGAACGTAACGCCCCACTCGACGATCGCGTGGCCGCCGGACGCTGGCTGATCGGACTGCACGCGTATGAGGAGGCGCTGCAGATCTCGGCAGAAGGTGATGCCGCCGTCCATGCCGGAGCACTGATGGTCAGGCTCGATGCGTTGAGCGGATTGAACAATTGGGACGGAACATCGTCACTGATCGAGAAAAACAAGGGCGGCACGCTGCCGGACTCGCTCTACTATTTGTTCCGGGCCCGCATCGCCAGCGAGCTCGGCGACAATGCCAAAACCGAGGCGGCAAAAAGGGAGTTGCGGCAGTTGGTTCCCTTCGGCGAACCGCCGCACCTCCTCTTTGTCGCCCGCTACGCCGAATCGGTCGGCTGGAAGCCAGAGGCGCTGGCGGCCTGGCGCTCGCTTGAAGCGAACGAAGGTGCCCGGGTCGAAGCCTTGCGCGGACAATTGCGGAACCTTGCAGCGAATGCCCCCGGCACGGATGGACTCAGGATCTCCGAAAGCCTGCGCAAACTCCAACCGGACGACAGTTCCGTCCAGCTGAGCGCGGCTTACTTCAAGTTGCTAACCGGGCAAAATATTCCGGAGGCTGCGGCGGTCGCGGAGAAATTTCTCGCGGCTCAGCCCGATTCGGCCGACTTGCAACGCGTGGTCGCCATAGCACGGCTGCGCACCGGGCGCGCCGCTGAGGCCCTGGCTATCTGGCCCGGCGATGCGGGGGAAACCCGCTGGCGCGTCTTGCATGCAGCGCTGCTCCGCGCCACGGCATCATTTCCCGCAGCGGAAAAAATTGCCGCCGAATTCGACCTCGACACACTCAGTCCTGAGGAGCAGGAGCTTCTGGCCGGTAAAAATCTCCAAGGAAAATAGCTGGAAACAACCGACCATGTCATCGCGGCTGCCGCGATGTCGTCAGCGTAGCTCGCTGATCAAGGCGGCCTCGCCCGGGAGCAGCTTGTACCTTTCGATGACCCGGACCTTGGCGGTCGCCTCCTCCATCCGGCCGTCGGCGGCCAGCACGGCGCAAATCACAGCCTGCGCTCCGGGCGGCATGAGGTCGTAGTCGATATCGATATTGTCAAAGACAGCCACAGATTCCTTCGTCTGCCCGGAGCGCAAAAGGGCCAAAGCCCAGGTGACGCGCGGCAGAGGGTCCGCAGGATTCCTGTCTACGGCAGCCGCCGCCGCAGGGATGTCGATGGCCGCATCTTCGTCGGAGATCATTTTCTCATAACGCAAATAGTCGCCCACAGCCGGAGCATCGGGTGAGGCGACGCGCGCACGATGAATGACATCTTTGAGGCGGTCTTGGTTACCCTCTCGGGCAAACCTTTCCCGGGAGAGACGGAAAGCCTGCCCGGCGGTCAGGGCGTTCCCGCACAGCTCGACCAAGGTCTCGTCGGCAGCCGCGTCACCGCCCATGGCATCGACTTCCGTGACAGCCTCGACCAAGGCGCCTTCGCGCGCGGCAGATCGCAGCGCATCAGCAATCGTCTTATCCACGGTGACCTTGCCGCGACTGAGCTTGGATTCGGCGCGTGCGCGGGCCAGCAGACGCAGGTACTCGGGCGTATTTCCGCTGACCGCCGCCGCCGCAATCACCGCCTCCCAATTACCCATCTGACCCAAAGCCTGCGCGCGCGCGGCAAAAGCGTCAGGATTCTCCGCTGCTTCCTGCGCAGTGATGATCGACACGGCCTCGCGCGCCAGGCCGCTGCGCGACAGCCACACGGCGTAAGCAGCGCGCAGTTCCACTGGTGCGGCGTCGAATACAGGGCGAAGCTTGCGATTGAGATCCTCGGCACTGGCAAGGTTGTTGTCGATCATGACCGTAGCCGCGGGCAGGAGAGCCGGATTGCCGGGCACGATGTTTTGCATCACTTGACCGGTCCAGTCTTTCTGGGTGGCGATGCCGGGCAACAGATAGGTCAACCCCAAAGCCAACGCCCTGTTGCCGAAAACCGGATCGTTCCTCAGGGTGTTGACGATCGCCACCAACTCTTCGAACGCCTTCCCAGCGGGACTGCCGGGCGGCAACGGTTGTTTTTCGGCGACCAGATCCCGGCTATACCGACGCAAGAGCAGTTTGGCCAAATCGAACCGTATCGAGGCATCGCCGGTCTGACCCACGGACGCCCTGGCCTCTTCGATCGCGTGATCGAGATCACCGCGCGCCAGACGCCGCACGGTTTTCAACCGGCCGACGGACTCGGTATAACCCGCTTTCTCCAAGGCCGCCAGAGCCTCATCGAATGACTCCTCGTCGCGGAATCGGATGGCGACCAAGGCCCGCTTTTCCTGATCCTGCTGCGTGAGAGTCGCATGCTCACCGAGCTCACGCCAATAGCCGAGAGCATCCTCGTTGCCGAAGGCTCCCGAGACCAGCGCGGAGGAACGCAATACCTCCGGTTCCTTCGGACGCATGGCACGGGCCGAGTTGACTTCCAGCCATGCCACGCGGTAATTGCCCTGCTCGAGATTCACCCGCGCCTTGATGGCGAGATCCCGCGCCCGCCAGCCGATAAAAAACCAATAGCCTGAGCCGCCCAGCACTACGGCCACGGCGAGGACAATGCCAAGGATGCGGAGGATGCGCATCAGTCGCGCGCGTATCGGGTTAGCCGCCTCGCGATCTATCTCGTCTTCTTCATACATGACCGTGGTGATATAGCCGCAAGGTCAACCGAGGCGAAGCGCAAAAAGACCGCAGACACATCAGCCCGAATACACCGCCGCCACGGCGACAGCCGCCGCGGCAACTTTCTTTCGCAGTTCCGGGGGGGCAAGAACCTCCGCCTCCGCACCCCAGCCGAGGATCCATTGCACGACGTCGGGCGACATTCCCACCCGCATGCGCAAGACCACGCCGCGTTTGTCTCTCTTGATTTGCTGCGAAGTGTGCCATGTCCTTTCCCCCACCAGGCGCGCCGCGACTCCGCGAAATAGGATCTCGAGGAGTTTGGCGTTGCGCCCCTCGAAGACGGCGAAACTACCTTCGAGCAGTTTTGCGAGGGAGAAATCCTTGGGCCGCCGAAATTTTCCCCCGTTGCGCGTGACACTCGCCACCCGTGGCAGGGCGAAGGTGCGGAGCGCACCGCGCGCGGCATCATGGCCGAAAAGATACCATTGGTTCTCGATGCAACCTAGGTGATACGGGCGCACCGTGCGCTGCTCCGGTTTCTCCCCCGCGAGCTTGTGGTAGGCGAACGCAATCTCGGCGCCGTCCATCACGGCCTTGGCCAGCGCGTCGAAGACTTCCATGTCGGCCAAGCCCGCGCCCCCCTGACGCACGGAGAGGGCCTGCTCCAACTCATGCCACGCCACCTCCATCTCGCCGCCGAGGGACTGGCTCAACTTGCGGAAGGCCCCGGCGAGCGGTCGCTCAAAGGGAGTTCCGCGAAACTGCTCAAGCGACTGCTGGGCCAAGAGCAGGGCGGCAACCTCGCCCTGCGAGACTTTCATCACCGGAAAGTCTCGGACAGGCGCGGTGTAATAAAATCCGTGCCGCACCGCGTCGTAAGCCAACGGGAGGCTGAGGCGATCCCGCATGAACTCGATGTCGCGCATCACGGTCTTGGCCGAAACCTCGAGCACCGAGGCGAGCCCTCGGCAGTTCGGGTGCGTCTCGCGGGAAACCTCCTGGTGGATGCGCCACATCCTCTCCATCGGCGGCCTGGTCATGCCCTCGGTCGGGGAGGACCTGGATCGTGGTGCTATTTTTTTTGGCATGGGACAGCGAATGTCCTACCCCATCGGGCAAAATCGCGGGCGATGAAAGCAAAAAAATATACCACGAGCCGCACGGCCAACCGCCACGGGGAAGCCCTGCCTCACGAGCTGGGAGCCCATTTGTTCGCGCTGATCAGGCGCAACATCGTGAGGCCAAACCAACCGGCACCGAGCGCCAAGGTTCAGCTGCAATTTGCGTTCTGAGCGCCTTCAAGCGCTGAAGATCGCGGACACCGTGTAGGCCAAGGCCAAAAGGCCGATGCCGATGGAAGCCCACGCCGCCATGGCGAGCGCATCCTTGGGCTTTTGCGCGCGTGGCAGCGGCGACATGTAGCGGAAATTTTCCGGGCAGCCAGTGCCAGCGTCCTCGCTCGCCGAAAAGGCCGGCAGTTCGGCGACAGGAAGGGGAACAGCCACCGGTTCCATGAAAACGGAGCGGACGCCGCCAAAATAAATCTCGTCGCCCTCGAAGATCGGGTTTTCGCCGGTCACTTGCTCGCCGCGGAGGAACGTGCCGTTGGTCGAAGCAAGATCAACCAACACGGCTTGATCGTCACGCACGACAATCTCAGCGTGATGGCTGGAGACCGAGCCCTCGTCGAGGTGCACGTCGTTGTCGGCCAGCCGGCCTACGGTGAGTTTCTTGCCAACAAACTCGTGGGTCGTCGGGCTGTCCTCGGGGAAATAAACAGTCAGGCGCATGATCCGCAAACGCTATCAGCCTGCCTTGGTCTCATCAATGAGATTGGCAAACTGGTCGAAAAAGTATTCTGCATCGTGCGGGCCGGGCGCCGCCTCGGGATGGTATTGCACACTAAAAACCGGCATGGACCGGCTGCGCAGGCCTTCCACAGTTCCGTCATTCAGGTTGATGTGGGTCACCTCGGCGTCGGAAGGCAACGAGTCGGCGTCGACGGCGAAACCGTGATTCTGCGAGGTGATCGACACCTTGCCATTGCGCAGATCTTTGACCGGCTGGTTACCCCCGCGATGGCCGAACTTCAGCTTGAAAGTTTTACCTCCTAGCGCATGGCCGAGGATCTGATGCCCGAGGCAAATACCGAAGATCGGCTTTTTCCCGAGCAGGGCGCGCACGTTCTTGTAGATGTAATCAAGGGCACTCGGATCACCCGGCCCGTTGGAGAGGAAGATGCCGTCGGGATCCAGGGCGAGGATCTCCTCGGCAGGGGCGTCCGCCGGAACCACCCTCACAGCAAGACCGCGCTGGCGCAAGCCGCGCAGAATATTCCGCTTCATGCCGAAATCATAGGCGACCACGCGATGACGGACCGGCGGGAGAAAGCCGAATGAGTTGCCGAGAGAATCACGCAATTCGCCGACAGCCATGGAGGTTGGCGTGATTTTCCACGGGCGGCTTTCCGCATCGCTGGGATCCCAGTCATAAGCATGCTTGGGGGTGACCTCACGGACAAAATCCATGCCGACGACACCATCGCCCTCCAGCGCGCGACGCACGGCCTCTTCCGGCGTCATCGGCTCGCTGGTCAGGCAGGCCTTCATCGCCCCAGCCAACCGCAAGTGCTTGGTCAGAGCCCTCGTGTCGACCTCCTGAATCCCCGGAATGCCATAACGCTTCAAATAGGTGTCGAGCGACTCCTCGGCGCGCCAGCTGCTCGGAACATCGCTCAATTCCTCGACGACAAATCCCCTCACCTGCGGGCCGCGGCTTTCTTCGTCGAGAGCATTGATGCCGTAGTTGCCGATGTGCGGGGCCGTCATGGCCACGATCTGCCCGAAATACGAGGGATCGGTCAGCACTTCCTGGTAGCCGCTCATCGAGGTGTTGAAGCAAACCTCGCCGGTCACCGTCGCCGCTGCGCCGAATGCCTCGCCTCGAAAAACACGTCCATCTTCTAGCGCAAGTAGTGCAGTCATGATCGAACCTCCTTTCTACCCGCCCCCGCCACGACCGGCAAATCCCAAAGTCCCGTCCTCGCATTTCGATGTGGCGTTCGCCGCACTACGGCAGAGCGATAAAAAAGCGCCCCCCGCCGGATGGCGGGAGGCGCTGGGAGAGGATTGCCCCGGGTGAGCCGTCACGACCCAATACCCGATCCCTTGAAAACAAGGGCGGATGACCGCCGCGACCAGCTTAGACTTCCAATCAAGGCATGTCTTGGCCTGCCGCGACCTAGCCTCCTGGAATTTTATAATACGGTTCGGGGCTTGAGACGTTTACTCGAACTCTCCAGGGCAAATTTTTTTGGCGGTGCGAAAGATCTATTCGCGAAAAGCGGCTCCGAGCTCCGCTCTCGCGTGATCGCGCAGGGTGGCTACCGCGCGGTCAACTTCATCCGAGGTCAATGTCCGCCCCGATTCGCGGAATGTCAAGGTGACGGTCAACACGCGCTGGTCGCCCCCGATTTTCACCCCGGTGGAATCGGTGAAAACATCGGCCAGGGCAACGCTCTCAAGATGGGGAATCTTGGCGCCCCGCAGAGCCTTATCCACCACGGCAAAAGATGTCGACGAGGGCAGGATCAACGAAAGATCACGCTGGACCGGGGGAAACTTGGGTAATTCGCGAACCCTCACGGCCGCAGGTGCGGCAGCGAGCCAGCCGTCGACCACGAGTTCGGCGTAGTAGACCGGGGACTTTGCGCCATGCGATGAGGCCAGATCGTGGGACAAGCGGCGCACGGCGCCCGAAATGCCGGGGCCGGAGGCCGACAGTTCCACTCCCCCTTCCCTCGCAGCGAAGTCCAGCGGGCCGCAAACCGCGCCGAGCACGCCTTTCAAATCGTAAAAATCGGCCGCGACCTCGCTCTCCTGCCAGGTGCCTTCCTGTTTGGATCCGGTAACGATGAGGGCCAGTGCGGTCCGCTCCTCCGGTTCCGCAGAGGAAAATATCTGCCCGAGTTCGAACAACCGCACCGCCTGGGTCCCATGGCGCAAATTCCTGGCCAGCGCCTCGAGCAACCCGGTGAGGAGAGAAGGCCGCAGCAGCGCTTGGTCGGCGCCGAGGGGATTGCGGATTTTTACCGCGGCAGCATCTCCTCCACCCGCTTTGGACAAAACTTCCGGGGAAACAAAATGCGAAGTGCGCGCCTCGCTGAATCCTTGGGCGCGCAGCCGCTCGCGCAGCCTCTCCGCATTGTCGTGACGAAGATCCGCTACGCTGGCTGCCGCCGGAAACCCGCGCAAACGGGACGGCACGCGCTCGATGCCGACCATGCGGATCACCTCTTCGCAAAGATCGACCGGGCGCGCGAGATCCGGGCGGAACCCGGGTATGATCCATCCTCCCGAGGATTTGATCAGACCGAGACGGCGAAGAATATCGTCGATCTCGCCATCGGATACTTCCAGGCCGAGCAGCGCGCGGCATCTCTCCGGATCAAGCGCGACCTCGCGTTTCTCCGCCGGAGCCTCGCCGCCGACCAGAACCACCGGATCCGCAGCGCCTCCAGCCATCTGCAAAATAAGATCCGTCGCCCGGGCGGAGGCGGCCAGCACGCCCTCCGGATCGACGCGGCGCTCGAAGCGGTAGCTGGAGTCGGTGGAGATCCCCAATTCCCGGGAGGACTTGCGGATGCGCGACGGTTCAAACCATGCGCTCTCGAGCAAAAGATCTGTCGTCGTATCCGACACACCGGTTTCGGAGCCGCCCATCACCCCAGCCAGGGCCACGGGCTTTTTGTCGTCGGCAATGACAAGATCGTGCGGGCGGAGTTTGATCTGCGATCCGTCCAAGGCCGGGAGCAGTTCCCCTTCGCGCGCGGAGCGTATGACCACGCCGCCCTCCAACTTGGATCGATCGAACGCATGCAGGGGTTGACCTGTTTCAAAAAGAACGTAATTGGTCACGTCGACGACATTGTTGATCGGCCGCAGACCGATGGCGGTCAGGCGGTCGGCCAACCACTGCGGACTCGGGCCGACCTTCACGCCGCGGATGATGCGCGCGGTATAAAAGGGACAACCCGCATCATCAAAACGGACCGCCTCACCTGCCGGTTTCGAAGGCACGGCCGGGACCGGCGGCATCTGGCATACCTCGCCGCTCACTGCTCCAACTTCCCGCGCCAAGCCAAGGTAGCCGAGGAGGTCTGGGCGATTGGGAGTGACCTCGAGTTCGAGCACGGTATCAGGCGAAAAAATATCTTTCACCGCTTTCCCCACCGGCAGGTCGGCCGGGAGAATAAGCAGACCGTCGGCATCGTCCGCCAGGGCCAGTTCCTTCGCACTGCAAAGCATGCCGTCAGACGTCACCCCGCGCAGTTTCCCTGCCTTGATCTTGAAGTCGGGTCCGAGCACCGCACCAGGCAGAGCCAGCGGAACTTTGTCGCCGACCTTGTAATTCTTCGCCCCGCAGACGATTTGCCGGGGATGTCCCGATCCATCATCGACCTGGCAGACGCTCAAACGATCGGCATTGGGGTGCTGCTCGCTTGCTAGGATCTGGGCGACGACAACCTTGTCCGGCACCTCGCCGCGGATGTCGCGACCGATCACCTCGGTGCCCGCGTTGGTCAGAGCCTCGGCCAGCACATCGGCCGAACCGGGGAGCGCGACATAATCTTTGAGCCACTCGAGGGAAATCTTCATACCGAGAACTGGGAAAGGAAGCGCTGGTCGTTCTCCACGAACATGCGGATATCCGCTACGCCATAAAGGATCATGGCCAGCCGCTCGAGGCCGAAGCCGAAGGCAAAGCCGGTCACTTTGTCCGGATCGAAAGCTTTGTCCCCGCGCCTCCCGTTGATCTGATCGAAGACGGCGGGATCCACCATGCCGCAGCCGGCGAGTTCCAGCCAACGCTCCCCGCCGCCGAGCGCCGCGGCGCGCACATCGATCTCATAGCTCGGTTCGGTGAACGGGAAAAAGTGCGGACGGAAGCGGACCTTCGCGTCCGCCCCGAAAAGTTCGCGGAAGAAATATTCCAGCGTGCCCTTGAGATCACCGAGCGTGACACCCTCGTCGACATAGAGCCCCTCCATCTGCGTGAACTGCGCGAGGTGCGTGGCATCCACCTCGTCGCGGCGGTAGGCCGCGCCCGGAGCAATGATCCGGATCGGCGGGGTTTGTTTTTCCATCGTGCGGATCTGCACGCTCGAGGTGTGCGTGCGCAGGAGACGGCCGTCAGGAAGATAAAATGTGTCCTGCTCGTTGCGCGCCGGATGGTCTGCCGGCGTGTTGAGCGCATCGAAGCAATGCCACTCGGTCTCGATGTCGGGGCCCTCCGCCAGGGCGAAACCCATGCGACGGAAGATGCCGACTGCACGACGCTGCAGATGCTGCAGGGGATGCAGGCTTCCGGTGCGACGCGCCATGCCCGGCAACGTCGGGTCGACTTGCGACAGCTCGGCCTCCTCCGCAGCCGCCCGCAACCCGGCCGCGCGATCCTCAAGTGCCGTAGTGACCGCAGTACGCACCTCGTAGAGGAGTTTGCCGATCTCCGGCCGCTCCTCCTTCGAAAGATGGCGCATCTGCTCGCCGGCTTGGGTGAGGCGTCCGGCCCGGCCCGCGTAAGCCACACGGACCTGCTCGAGTGAGGACAGGTCCGCGGCGGCCGCGATGTCACGGAGCGCCTCCTCGTGCAGGGAAGTCAGTTCCTCACGCATGATGGCGCAGTTGTAGCCGCGGCAGTCCCTGACGCGCCAGCCTCGCGACGACGCGGCAATGGAGTGCCGAGGCTACAGCAGAATCAAGCGGCTTTGAGAGCCGCGGCGCCCTTGGCCACGATCTGATTGAAAGCGGCCTCGTCGGCCACGGCAAGATCGGCCAGCATTTTGCGGTTGATCGCGATGGACGCCTTTTTGAGGCCCTCGATCAGGCGGCTGTAGGTGATCCCCTCGGCGCGGCAGGCCGCGTTGATGCGGGTGATCCACAGGCCGCGCAGGTTGCGCTTGCGCGTCTTGCGGTCGCGGGTCGCCCAGACCCCTGCCTTCATCCGCGCGTCTTTTGCGTAGCGGAATAGTTTACTACGGCGGCCACGATAGCCTCTGGCTTTCGCGACGACTCTTTTGCGCCGCTCACGACTGGCCGGCGCGTTGGTTGCTCTTGGCATCTATTTTCCCGCCTTACGGCGGTCTCCTCGGGACGGATCGTTTCGTTGTTCGGCCCCGCACCTCATCCATCCCATGAACCCCGATACGCGGGGCCAGGCGCGGTGGCCGGCGTCAATTTTCAGCCAAAAGGCAGGTTTTCCTTGATGCGGGCAACGTCGCTTGGGTCCACAAGGGCTCTTTTCGCGAGTTGCCGTTTGCGCTTGGCGCTTTTCGACGACATCAAGTG
>JBAXCT010000059.1:0-10279 GCA_037141375.1 Chthoniobacterales bacterium
CGGCACGATCTATTCCGAACGATTTGAAGCAACGATCAATCCCTCGGCTACTGCCGAAACCGACCGATTTACCTGTCACTTGGCACGTCTTAGGATGCAGCCACCATGTCGAGAATCCGTTCAGACTGTCCTCGCCCCAGCCCGGAAGTCGCAGGGATACTAAGTTCTTTCTCCCTTCCGTAGCATGCGCTTTGAAGTAAATTGGCGACATGCCCTCCATCAATCTCAAGACAAGCATTCCCGGACCGCGGAGCCAGGCAATCTTTGAGGAGCGCAGGAAGCATGTGGCGCTGGGGCCGTTTCACACGACGCCGATCGTCGCCGATAAGGCACTCGGCGCGACGATCACGGATGTGGACGGAAATACTTTTCTCGATTTCGCCTGCGGGATCGGAGTGACCAACCTCGGTCATAGCGAACCGTCGGTCGTTGCGGCGGCAAAGGCCCAGGCGGACAAATTTTTTCATACGAGCATCAATGTCGTGGCCTACGAGGGTTACGTCGAAGTGGCCAAGAGACTCAATGAATGTGCGCCGGGGGACCTTCCGAAGAAAACATTTCTCGCCAATTCCGGCGCCGAGGCGGTGGAGAATGCGATCAAATTTGCACGGGCCCACACGAAACGCCAGGCGGTGATCTGCTTCGAGCATGCATTCCACGGCCGCACCTACATGGCGATGGCGTTGACCGGAAAAGCCAACCCTTACAAGAGCGGTTTTGGCCCACTTCCCTCGGAAATCTACCGCGCGCCGTTTCCGGATTTCTACCGTTGGCCGGGCGTCAACGGCGAAGCGCCGGTGTGTCCGGGAAAATTGCCGTGTTCATTGTCGCGGTGTCTGTGCCGCGAGGCGTTCGCCCGCTTCGAGGAAATCGCGCACGCCGACATCGGCGAGACGAATGTTGCCGCGGTGATCATTGAACCGGTAACGGGCGAAGGGGGTTTCATTCCGGCGCCCGCGCCGTTCCTGCGCATGTTGCGCGAATGGTGCGACAAAAACGGGGCGGTGCTTATCTTTGATGAAATCCAGACCGGGTTCGGCCGGACGGGAACTTTGTTCGCTTGCGAGCAGTCCGGCGTCGCGCCCGATCTGCTTGTTTTGGCCAAAGGTCTGGCCAACGGGCTGCCGCTTTCGGCCGTGACCGGCAAAGCCGGGGTGATCGATGCCGTCGGGGTAGGGGGTGTGGGTGGAACGTATTGCGGAAATCCGGTGGCCTGCGCCGCGGCGCTGGCCGTCCTTGATAAATTAGACGATCCAAAGACTCTCGAGCACGCGCGCAAGTTGGGAAACATTTTGCAAGGACGCCTGGACTCTTGGTTCCAGAAATTCCCGCGCATCGGACAGGTCCGCGGTCTTGGTCCCATGCGGGCGATGGAGTTGGTCAAAGACAGGAGAAGCAAAGAGCCCGACAAACCGGCGGCGGCGGCCTTGGTGAAGCACAACTACGAAAATGGCGTGATCACGCTGGCCTGCGGCACGCACGGCAATGTGCTGCGCTTTCTCCTTCCGCTCGTCGCGACCGAGGAGCAGCTCAATGAGGGCTTGGATGTGATCGAAGCGGGATTGGTCTCGCTCGGCTGATCGCGAGCCCAACTACCGGATTATTCCGCCATGAGTTCGGCTTCTCCGATCAGTTGAAGCCGCGCGTGACGGGCGTTCCATTCCGCGATCGCCCGGTCGGCAGTGATCAACGGTGCGCCGAGCACGAGTGCCGTGGCCACAATGATCCGGTCGGCCGGGTCGCCGTGAAAATCCGGAAGACGGCAACTTTCGATGCTGATTTCGGGATGCAGCGGCTCGAGGCGCACTGGCGGTTGGAGGTTTGCGCGGATCCATTTGTCGGTGTCCGGTTGCAGGACGAGGCGGCCCTTGGCTGCGAGCATGGCCGCCTCCCACACCGAAATCGCGGAGACGATGACCTCACCGCGGAAATTGCGCAGCGCCGCGAGCCGCCGGTCTCCGGCCGATGAACGAAGCCAGATGTGCGTGTCGAAAACGGCCGACTCGATTTTTTCAAGCATCGGCGTGCCAAGATTCGCCCGTGCTCAAAGCCTCGTCGAGAAGGGCTACTGTTCCGGTCGCGCGTCCGAACAAAGAAGGTGCAGGCGTCTTTTCCACCGCGACGAGTTCCACCGCAGGCCGGCCGTGACGGCTGACCACGATCGAGCACTTTTCACGCTGCACTTTCTCGATCAGAGCGAGGCACTTGGCTTTAAATTGGGTGACTGTCACTTGCATAAAATGACCATGGTCTGACCAGTACCATTTGTCAACTCTATGACATACGTACAATACTGAACATTTGAACAGTATCTTTCTTTCGTGCTAAATCCGCACGGTGAAGCGGATGGAACAGCGCGCGGCGGTGCATCTCGATGCCGATGCCTTTTTTGTCGGATGCGAGGTGGCATCCGAACCGAGGTTACGCGGCAAGGCGGTGGCGGTCGGTGGGATGAAGCGCGGGATCATCGCCTCGGCCAGTTACGAGGCGCGTCGGCTGGGAGTTTACACGCCGATGCCGACGGCTCGGGCGCTCAAGATTTGTCCGCACCTCATCGTGCTGCCGGGCGACTACGAGAAATACGAACACTTCTCGCGGATGATGTTCTCGCTGGTCCACGATTACACGCCGCACGTGGAGGTCGGGTCGATCGACGAGGGCTACGGGGATCTATCGGGAGTGACCAGGTGGAGTCCGCGCGTCGCGGCCGAGCGGCTGCGGCAAAATATACGGGATCATTTGCGCATCTCCGTCTCACAGGGACTCGGCACGAACAAACTGGTCGCCTGCGTAGCGTCCAAATTGCGCAAGCCGGATAATTTTCTTGAGGTGTTGGCGGGGACGGAACGGGAGTTCCTCGGGCCGCTCGCGGTGAAATGGTTGCCGGGGGTGGGGACAAAGATGGAGTGTGTGTTCCAGGCCGCGGGTTTGCACCATATCGCGCAGGTGGCGGAGACTTCGCCAGAGAGTCTTGAAGTGCTTGCCGGATCGGCGGCGGGACAACTCCACGACTTTGCGCGCGGGATCGACGATCGTCCGATCGTCACGGAGAAGGCGGACGTGCAATCCTACGGCAAGCAGGAGACGTTCGATGAAGACACGACTGACGAAGAGTTCGTGCGGCGCACGCTGCGCGGTATGGCGGATCATTTGATGGCCAAGGTGAGGGCCGACGCAAAGACGATCCGTTGCGTCGAGGTGAGGCTGCGCTACAACGATATGGAACAAAGTCGGCGCAGCGAGAGTGTCGAGGAACCGACCGACCTCGAGACGGATGTCTATACGCTTATCGACCGACTGGTGCGGCGAGCGTGGGACCGGCGGGTGAGTTTGCGGCTCGTCGGGCTGAAATTATCCCACGTCTATCAGGTGGAGGTGAGGCAACTCGCGCTCGATCTGACCGGCACGGGTTACGACCGGGAAACCCGGCGTGAACTGGCGAGGGTGATGGACGAGGTAAAAGAACGCTACGGAAGCGGAAGCATTGTGCGGGGGCATCAGGTGAAGGCGAAGGAGAGCAGTCAGTTGGCAGTGGGCCGTGTTGAGCAGAAATATAGCAGCGTCGTTCGCGCCGCCGGTCGTTTGATCAATTCCTCGCCGGGGACGGCGATGCGCTATCTCAACGTGAAAAGTTGCTTTAGCTTCATGGATTCGTTGCTGCGACCGGAGGATATCGTACGCTTGGCCTCGGAGCGGGGCTGCAAAGCGGTTGCGGTGGCCGACCCGAATTTGCACGGAGCGGTGGAGTTCTGCGCCGCCGCGAAGGAAGCGGGAATCAAGCCGATCGTCGGGGCAGAGGTTAAGATCGGTGGAATTCCTTATCTGGCTTACGTGGAAAATGAGGACGGCTACCGGAATTTGTGTGGATTGCTGAGCGGGACGAACAAAGAAGATTTGAGCGGACTGATCCTACGGCCGACAACGGCGTTCCCGGAGACCCGCTACGCTTCGCCGTATGACGCGAAATTTTACGAGGTGCTGCAGAGCATCCGGACCTTGTCGCTCGCGGGTCAGCCGCATGCAGAAAAACGCTACGGGGACTTTTCGTGGTCGCGGGAAATCAATTCGTCAGCATCCATGTTGTGCGATGCGGAGGAAATCATCGAGCGATGTCAGTTCGTTCTGCCCATCGGTGGCTTGAAGTTCCCGAACTTCAGCCCGCCGGATAGCTCGTCGCCGCGGGAATTTCTCGCCCGCTTGGCCCGCGAAGGAATGAAGCGGCGTTATGGAGCGATGCCCTCGGCCGGGGTGAGAAGTCAGGTTGACGAGGAATTGCGCATCATCGCCGAAGTGGGATACGAGGAATATTTTCTGGTCGTCTGGGACCTGCTGCAGGCCTGCCGTTCGCGCGGTATCGATTGGATTACGCGCGGGAGCGCGGCGGATTCCTTGGTCTGCTATTGCCTGGGCATCAGCACAGTTTGCCCTGTGCGGTTCGAGCTTTATTTCCGGCGCTTCCTCAACCGCGACCGGATGAAGCTGCAGAAACTTCCGGATATCGACGTTGATTTTCCGCACGATCGGCGCGACGGGGTGGTTGATCTAATTTTCGCCAAATACGGCCCGCATCATGCGGCGGTGGTCGGTGGCTTCAACACTTATCAGGGTCGGTCTGCCTTCGCCGATATCGCCAAGGGGCTCGGTGTATCGGAGTTCCAGATCCGGCGGATGACGGAAAAACTCCCGCCCACCAACGCGCGAGAGGTCGAAACTGCCGCCCGCGACAGCATCGTGGGGAGGGAGTTGACGTGGGAGGAAAATCCATATCAGGCCGCACTCAAACTGGCGGCACGTCTGGATGGTTTTCCGCGCCACGCCAAGATGCATCCGTGCGGCGTGGTGATCTCGCGCGATCCGGTCTCGTCATTGACTCCGCTTTTCACCAGTGCGAGCGGTCGTGCCACCACGCATTTCGACATGGAAGCGGTCGAAGCGATGGGACTGGTGAAGTTGGATATTCTCGCCCAAGGCGGACTCTCCGTCTTGCGCGACACGCGTGAAGCACTACGGGTGCGGGGGATCAATCCTCCGGAGATTGGATCATGGAACGATCCGCACGTGTGGCAAATGATCGCCGATGGCGAAGCTCGCGGGGCTCATCACATAGAAAGCCCTGCCATGACCTCCTTGGCGCGGATGTCCGGCGTGCGGGCCATCGACCAGTTGATCGCCATCGTGTCGGTGATCCGTCCGGGTGCGGCGAACAGCCTGCGCAAGGCGCAGTTCGCGCGGCGGGCGAGGGGCATCGAGCCGGTGCGCTACGCGCATCCGAGTCTGGAGCCGGTTTTGCGCTCAACTTACGGCGTGGTGGCCTATGAAGAACACGTGCTGCAAATCTGCGAGGTATTCGCCGGATGGGATGCGGGGCGTGCGGATATTCTACGTCGCATGCTGGTCAAAGACCGCATGGCCGATGTGGAATCGTGGTGTGATGAATTCGCAGCAGCGGCCCGGTTGAAGGGTCGGACGGATGCCGAAATTGCGGACGTGTGGCAACTGCTCATGCAGTTCCGCGGCTATGCGTTCTGCCGGGCGCATTCGACGGCCTATGGAATCGAGGCTTACGAGGCGGCGCAATTGAAACGCTACCATCCGGCGGAGTTCCTTGCATCCGTGCTGACCCACGGAAAAGGATTTTACTCACGGCTGTTTTACACGATCGAGGCGCGGCGTTTGGGGATTTGCTTTTCCGGGCCCGAACTGAACGGACCGTTACGGAAGTTTGTCGCGGTGAAAAAAAGAAATACCGAGCACAAGAAGGACGCGGAGTGGATCCAAGTTCCTGTGGGTCAGATCAAAGGAATCTCCGAGCGATTGCTTGCCACGATGGAAAGGGAACAGCCCTTCGTCTCGTTGGCGGATTTCTGGCGGCGGACACGACCGCGGGGGGACGAGGCGATGAATCTGTTTAGGGCCGGGGTATTTGATCTGTTTGGGGGTGCGCGGACGGAGCAGTTTTGGGAACTACGCTCGCTCGCACCTTGGATAGAGGGACAGGGGCTGCTTTTGGAAACCAGAAAAACGAAAGTGCCGGTGCTGCGGACGGAACCATCGCATTGGCAGAAATTGCGTGAGGAGATGGAACTGCTCGGCTTTCCGGCCAGCGCACATCCGGTGGAACTTTTTCCGCAAATCGCGTGGGACACGTATTGTCCCGTGGGCGCGGTCCAGAATTTTACCGGACAGACCGTGACAACGTGCGGTCTTGTCGTGGCCCAACGTTTGCATCACCAAGCGGATGGTCGCGCAATGAAATTCATCAGTATTTGCGACCGCACGGATATTCTGGAGTGTGAGATCTTCGCCAATGTGCACCGCGTGTGCGGGGGAGTGCTCGCGCGGTCTCCGGTGGTGGAGGTGGGGGGCTTAGTTCAGGCGTTGGGCAGTAGCCGGGGATGCACCTTGCGCGTGGCAAGTATCCGTATGCCGAGGACTATGACTTCGGACGCTCGTCCTGCGGCATCTCCGACAACTGGAACTTTGGCACCGCTTGGCGGATGAAGTCCTCGAGCATGTCGAGCGTCTTCGCGTCGGATTTTGCTCCCGGTTTGAGTCCGTCGAGCACGGTTGCGCTGACGATGACGTAGGCCCAGCGATGCTGGAGCTTCTTCACGACCATATCCCAGTTTGTCTTGGCCAACCGGACCCAGTGGTAAGGCGTGGTGGTGTCCTTGCCGACAAACCAGTAGAGGAAATAGCTTTTCAAAGTCCGGCGCTCACCGGGCGCAACTTCGATCTGGCGGGTGACGGTGAGTTTCATCACCTCGAGCTGGCGTCCGCTGGCCAATCGTATAGGAAGCACCTCGCCGCTCTGGATCGTCCACCCTTGGGCGGGCAGGCAGATCTCGGGCCGATGAATGCTCCGCTTTTCCCCACCGCTGAGTACGATTTGCGTGGTCACAATGTTGCCCGAGAGATCCTGATAAATTTTTTTGGCAAACGCGGTATCTCCCGGGAGCATAGCCAACTCGCTGGGAGAAACGGGCTCGTCTGTGCCCCACCATTCACCAATCAGAGTTGGCAGGTTCATGGTCACACCGGCTTCTGCCCCGATATCAGGCGGCGAAGTTTCCCGGCAAAGACCGAGAGTCAGAGCGGCCAGCGCGGCCAGAATCACGCTGCGCCACCATGGAATCTCGATCGCTGCGGTCATATTTGCTCTGGTTTCCGATCAAAGCGCTGGAGCAACCAACCGATGCCGAGCATGCCGCCGAGGGCCACCGCGAAAACAAGGAAGCCCGAGGCTTGATGGAAAATCGAGGGCTTCTCGAGGCTGCCAATCGCCGTTTCCGCGCCGAGAGTGACCGTGCCGAGCGTGAGCATGATGATGCGCGCGAAGTTGCCGGCCACCGCCAGCGGGAAAGAGCAAAGGAAAATGACCCACTTTTGCCAAGGCCGCTCCATCGTGATGTATCCGTAGAGCGAACTGACCATCATGAGAGCAAAGAGCGAACGGATGCCGCTGCAGGGATCGGCTACATCGACGGCAAAGCGTTGGCCCGAGGCCAAACCGGCGGCGAAATCCGGTGTCGAAACGATGGCAGTGCCGCTTTGCAGGCAGGACAATCCGACAAGATTGAGGAATCCGACGCTGACGGAAGACATCAAAATTCTCAGCGGGAACGCGAGGAAGTTGTCCATAAAAGGCAGCGGGAACATGAAGACAAGGAACGCGATGGGGAAGGCGAGAGCCTTGAGCCAACTCCAACCCGCCAGCCAGAGGACCGATGCCGCGAGGAAGCCGACGAGCGCCGCGTAACCGACGTAGATGTTGTCTGCGAGGTATCCGACCCAGTAGACAAAAAAGACGCCGCAGAGCGCCACCAGTCCCAATCCGGCTCCACGTATCTGCATGGCAGCCAGTTTTTTGCGGCGATAGACGACAAGCCCTATAACAGCCAAGGGCACGAGCCAGCAGTGTTCCCATTCGGGTGATTTCCAAACGAACGACATGAAGCCGAACATAGACACCCGGTGGGATCCGTATCCGGAAGCGTAAGGAAACCAGGCGAAAAGAACAAAAAATGCACCGATAGCGACGAGACCAGCCAGGAGGTTGGTCGGAGCGCTGGCGGTGCGCCAATCGGGAGTCGTGTTTGTCGGTGCGTTCATTATCCGGCGGGAAGGCAGCAAGTTTTCATACTGCCCGCCGCACAGCAACCGATTTCCATTCATTGAGGAAGTCCGTGAGACCTTCTGGCCAAGCGCGCGGGCCCGGCGGAAGAGCCCGGGAAATCTTGGTCGTATCGAGGCAGGAAAATTGCGGGCGCTTGGACCAGTGGGCGCCGAGTTGGCCGTAAGGAACTTTGTCGAGATGACCGCAGCGAGGATCCAAGCCGGCATTTCCCATCATTTCGATGCAGGCCGCCGCGAATTCTTCCCACGATGTCTCACCCTCGTTGACAAGATTGAAAAGACCCGTGAAGCCGCCAGCGATCAGGCGCTCGATCCAAACCGCCGCATCGGAAGCATAAAGGCAGCATCCTTTTTTTCCAGCGGCCACCGACAGGGTATCCCGCGAAAGGAGAAGATCGGGCAGCAGGCTCATGAATGTCCGGCCGCCAAGTCCGTACATCCATGAGAGGCGGAGGACCAGATTGAGCGGACAAATATCCGGGATTTGCTCCTCGAGGGCGGCTTTTTGATGTCCGTAGACCGAGAGGGGAGCGGGCAGACAGCCTTCATCGTAGAGGCGATCGACACGCCCGTCGAAAACGTAGTCTGAACTGAACTGCACAAACAGCGAACCTGAGATGTTGCAGCGGCGAGCCAGATCCAGCGGCGCATCGCGATTAACTCGCGCAGTGCCCTCAGGATCATTCTCGCAAGCAGCAAAGTCGCAGACTGCAGCCGCGTTGACCACCGCATCCCACGACTCTTCGAATAGTTCATCAAGCCGGTGCAGATCCGTGATGTCCCCCTCCGCGTGGGTTAGCGAACGCACATCGTGACCCTGTTGCGGCAAGTGCTCCGCCAAGTGCCTTCCCAATAGTCCGCCTGCGCCAAAGAGTAGTATTTTCATCGCGCCTCTGGGATCTGGTTGATCATTGCCTGCACATCCTCCACAGAAACCGCGTCGAGGCAGAGGTAGGAATCCATGGCGCAACGTTCGAGGCAAGGATGCAGTGGGCATACATGCCGCTGCACGGCCCGTGTGCGGTTTTGCCACGGCGCGAACCAATCGGGCTGACCCGATCCGAAAATTGTCATGACCGGTTTACCTAAGGCTGCCGCCAAGTGCGCGGGGAATGAATCATGGCAAAGCACAGCATCGGCGGCTGAAAGCGCACCAGCCAAGTCTGCAATGCTCTGCGTGGTCACGGAATGAATCTCCGAATCCAACGGGTCGGTTTTCGGCGGAAGCAATTCCAGCAGGGCAAATCGCGGGAAAACATCTGGAGAGCGGAGCAGCCCGCGCCACATTTCGCGCGGCCACTGCTTGCTCGGAAGCCGCGCATTAGTATGGACCACGAGCACGTTTTTGCCGGCAGACCTTGCCGCCAAAACAAAATCAGCCACATCGCGTATGGGCTCGGGTGTGCTAACCCAAGGGGTGGAGTAATCGCAGGCCACGCCGAGTGTTTCAGCTATCTGTTCCCAGCATCGCAAATGTGGTTGATCCGGATCGACGCGTTGCAAACGAGTCGTCAGCAGCGCTCGGCCTAGATGCGCGATCCGCCAAAAAAATTCCAGCAGACGGCCCGCGCGCAGATTTTTTCGGCGCCAGAGAATATTTGCTCCGTAGTAGTTTACGGAGTTCATAGGAAAACCAATGCGTTGCTCTGAGCCCGTTGATGCCATGAGAACCGCGGCCCGCGCATCGGCCCAAACGCAGACAGCTGACGCGAACCCCTGCGGATGGAGCACACGCCCTTCGGCCATGGCAGCTTCGATGGATTTCCATGGTCCGCACGATGCCTCTTCGGCCCAGGGGGGATCCCATCCATGGATAACAGGTGGCTGGGACAACAAACGATACAACGATGCCGTTGCAGGTCGGCACAGGACGTGAACTTCAAAATGCTCCTGCGCGCCACGCACAAAAGGCAGACCGATCACCGCGTCGCCCAGATGATGCAACTCGACGACAAGCAGTTTCGGTTTCATCGTGAAAACCACATGCGTTTGAGACGGTAATAATGGCGTCCCCATACGGCCATAGAATAAGCATTCCACCAAGGTCCGAAGCGCCATCCGTCGCGCGTCAGCATCTGCGCCGTCTCGTGCCACATGGCGGAGATCTGTTTTCCGGTTTTGGCGCCAGCGTGCAATCGCGAGA
>JBAXCT010000060.1:0-10200 GCA_037141375.1 Chthoniobacterales bacterium
TTTACAGCAGCGAGCACCAACCGCTGCATGTGCACGGCAAATACCAAGGGCGGGAAGGGCGCGCGGAGTTGCGCATTGTGGAGGGCCGCGTGGTCGGCATCGATTTCATGCCGCAACCGGGGCGACCGCCAATGAAACGCGGAGAAATGCAGCAATTCCGCGCCTTGGTTGAAGCGAAGGCGGACGATATCGTGACGAAGTGGATTGACTATTTCGTCCTCCACAAGTCCGTTTCTTCGGAGAAAATCACGAAAGCACTGCCATGAATCCAGCAATCATCAACATCACGAGTGCCGAGCATGTGGGTGGCTGTCGCCTGCGTCTGCAGTTCGACGACGCCACCGAGCAAATCGTCGACTTCGGGCCGTTCTTGCGTGATGCCCAGCATCCCGAGATCCGGGCTTTTCTTGAGGAGGAGAAATTCCTCGGTTACCGCCTTGAAGACGGAAATCTGATCTGGGGCGACTACGATCTATGCTTCCCCGTCGCCGATCTGCACGCCAACGCACTTTGGCCCCCGGCGCGCAGGGCAGCGGCCTAGTTGTTTAAGGAGCTATCTTCGTCCCGCGGTTGCAGAGACTGCGGTTCAATGGAGCGTGTGTGGTTTCACACGAAAGGCAGCGGACGGATGACGGCAGCCACGCTCACACCAAGCCTTCGCGGCGGAACCATGCGAGGGTGCGGGAGAGCGTGTCCTCAAGGCTGGAACGGCCGCGCCACCCGGTGGCTTGATGGAAGGGATCGGGGTCGATGACCCAGCGGTTGGGCCAAATCTCGCGGGCGCGGTCGGGGGTGAGGGACGGAACTTTCTCGCCGATGGCGGGGATGAACTTCGAGGCGAAAGCCACCGGCTTGAGCAAAAACTGCGGGACGGCGAGCAACTTGCCTCGGCAGCCGCTGACCTTCGCAGCAGTGAGCATGAGGTCGGCGTCGGTGATGGTGCCCGGCGACGTGACGTGCGCAACGGGCAAGTCCCCTGCCCCGCGCGCGAACCAGGCGTCGATGGCGTCGGCCAGATCGTCGGAGGAAATCCAGCTGAAGTGCTTCAGCTGGCGGCCGGGCTTGGTCCACAGCTTGCCGCGGACCATGCGGAAGAGCGGAAGCGTGGCTTGATCGCCCGGTCCAAGGACCATGGGTGCGCGCAGGAAGAAGACATCGCGGTGTCCGGCCTCGCGCACGGCTTGCTCCATGCGGAGCTTGGACTCGCCATACCAAGATATCGGGCGGTCGGGGTGGTCCAACTTTTTGGCGTGATGGCCGGCGGGGGTGGGTCCGCCGGCGGATTGCGAGGAGAGCACCACGACGCGGGGCGAACCGGTCAGCTGGGCGAGGAGATTCGAGGTGCCGTCGGTGTTGACGCGAAAATATTCCTCGCGCGTGCGCCCGAAGAGCACGCCGGCGCAATGCACTACGCGGTCGACCGGCCCGATACCACGCAGGTCCCATTGCGGCGCCTCGGATGGGACGATGCGCAGCTTGGCGGTGTCCTCAACTCCCTCGCGCGCGAGCTGGGCGCGCAATTTTTCCGGCGAGCGCACGGGGGTGACGATCTCCTCGATGTTGTCATCGGCGAGGGCGCGCAGGACGAGGGTGCGGCCGATGAAGCCGGTGGCTCCGGTGACGAGCAGGCGCATGGGCGGGGCTACAGCGGTTTTTCCCAGATGGTGTAGGATTTCTCCCGACGCCCGCCCAGGATCTCGATGCCACGCACGATCTGCTCGTTGTCCGCCTCGACCCAAGAGACCTCGCACAAGGGATAATCCACACCGACGCGCCGGAAGGTCTCGTGGTAGAGGAAGGGGGCGAGGCCGATGCGACGGCGAAACTCCGGGTCGATGCCGAGGATGAGATGGCGGGCGCGCCCGGGTTTGCTCGTCTTGAGGAACCACAGCATGGGAACGAGGCGCAGCCAGCCGCGGGGCCAGCCGCGGGTGCGGTGCAGGAACTCGTTGATGTCGGGCAGCGAGATGGAATACCCGACCTCGCGCCCGTCGTGCATGACGAAGTAGAGCAGCGAGGGATCGGCGATGGTCTTGAGTCCCTGCGCGGAGTGTTCGAGGTCCTCCCACTGCACGGGAACGTAGCCCCAGTTGCGGTCGAGCGTGACGTTGTAAAGTCTCTGCAGGATGCGCAGCTCTTTTTCAATATCACGCAGGTCGAACGGCCTCGTGGTCAGGCCGCTCTTGTTGCGGGCGCGCTCGGCGAGGCGTGTCATAGCCGGGTCGGCCGGCTTGGTCATATCCATGTCGAAAGCGTAAAGCCGCCGCACCTCGGAGAGGCCGAGGCGGCGGTAGGTATCGACGTAGGACTCCGGGTTCCACGGCATGAAAACGCAGGGAGGGTGCTGGAAGCCCTCGGAGAGCAGTCCGCAGTTGTCGTTGATGCTGGGCGAATAGGGGCCGCGTGCGGAAACCAACCCACGCTCGCGCAGCCACGCGCAAACCGGGGCGAAGAGCGCGTCCGCCACCTCGTCGTCGGCAAAGTCGAAGAAGCCGAAGAAGCCGGTGAGGTCGCGGTGGTATTCGTTGTGCAGGCGGTTACGGATCGCCGCGATACGGCCGACGGGTCGGCCGTCGCGCAGGGCGAGCAGCGGGGCGAGTTCGCCGCCGGAGTGGAGAAACGGCGAACCCGGGAGGAACGACTCCGCGATGGTGCCCGGGATGGGCGGGACAAACTGCGGGAAGCGGCCGAGGACATCCTCGGCGCAGTTCTCAAACCGATGCAGTTCGGACCGGGTGCGGCAAGGGAGAATCGTGATGCCGTTGGGGGATTTCCCCGGCGGCACGTTGGTAGACATCGTCTTCAAAAATGCGGAGTTCGCGGGCTATTCTCTCGAAGGTTTCCAGCACGTAGTCGAGTTGCTGCGGCGTATGCGTGGCCATGTAGCTGGTGCGAATGATGGCCTGTCCTCGGCGGACGGCGGGACAGATGGCCGGCGTGGCAAAGATGCCGTTGTCGAAAAGTTTCTGCGCGAAGAAGAAGGCCTTCTGCTCGTCGCCGATCAGAATAGGCACGATCGGCGTCTCGGTGGTGCCAATGTGGAAGCCGAGCGAGCGGAAGCCCTTGTGCATGCGGCGCGTGTTTTCCCACAGCTTGACCATGCGCCATTGCTCCTCCTGCATGACCTGCAGGGCCTTGAGCACGCCGCCAGCCACCGCGGGCGTGGGCGAGGCGGTGAAGATGAAGCAGCGCGCCTTGTGACGAACATATTTGATGACATCCTCGTCACCGGCAAGAAAGCCACCCATGCACCCGAGCGACTTGGAGAACGTCCCCATGATGAGATCAGCACGATGCGCGGCCTCCATGTGGTAGGCGCTGCCCTTGCCATCCGGGCCAATGACACCCAAAGCGTGCGCCTCGTCGACGTAGAACTTGGCCCCGAACTCCTCGGCCACGGTCATCAACTCGGGCAACCGTGCGATGTCGCCTGACATGCTGAAGACGCCATCGATGACGACCATCTTGCCTGATTCCTTGGGCAGGCGGGCCAGGCGGCGGCGGAGCGACTCGGGCGAGTTGTGGGCAAAGGGAACAATTTTGGCCGGGGACATCCGGCAACCGTCGATCAGGCTGGCATGGTTTTCCTTGTCACAGAGGATGAAGTCGCCGTCCTCAAAGAGCGAAGTGAGCGCGCCTTGGTTGGCGAAGTAGCCGGTGGAAAAAAGCAAGGCCGCATCCTTGCCGATGTAGTCGGCCAGAGCCTCCTCGAGTTGCTCGTGGATAATGAGGTTGCCGCTGAGGAAGCGGGAACCAGTGCAGCCGAGGCCGTATTTGCGGGTCGCGTCGATGGCCGCATCGACCACCCGCTGGTCGTTGGCCAGGCCGAGATAATTGTTCGATCCGACCATGATGACGCGCTTGCCCTCGCAGATGACTTCGGCGCCGTCCATCTCCTCAATCGGGCGGAAGAACGGGTAAATGCCGAGCGCCTTGGCGCGCTCGGGCTCATCGTAAGCGACGCATTTGTCAAAAAGGTCGGCCTCCGGTTTCCAACTGGCGACTGCGGAGGTCGGTATGACGTCCTCGCCGTTGATGCTGATAATTTTCATCAAGTTTGCGCGAATCCTAGTTTTATTCCCGCACCCACTTCGCAGGCAGGGCTGCTGTCGGTCGGTTGGGAGCGTTTTGTATAGCAGAACGCCGCGAAGGCGAGGAAAGATTCATGGTCGGCCAGATCCGCGAGGAGGAGTTCTCCTCTAGTTGTTGCGGCGGCTGGCTGGGGCGGGAGGGGTGGTTTCGGCGAACCGGACGTCGCCTTGGCGGCGCTTTTGCACAAAAGTGTTGTTTTCACCGTATTGGGCCCATGGTCCGCGAGGCACCTCGCTGAACTCGACAAAGCGCCAATCGGCCACATCTTTGCTTTCCATGCCGAGGTAATCGCGCACGGCGGGCGAAACATCCAGACCAGCACCCTGGTTGAGGTTCGGCAGGGGACGCTGGGTGCCGAAGACGTATTGCCAGTGGTCGGTGCGGAAGGGACCGCAATCCTCCCACTGGGCATAGGCTTCCTTGCCCCGATGACGAATGACGACCCAACGACTTTTGCAGACCGAGTCGCCCTGCTTGGTGAAGGCTTCGCGGAACCAAGGGATCACGCGGGAAGCCTCGGATTTGGCGCGGCCGCCGGACACATCGTTATAGGGCAGGGCGATATAAAAGGGATTCTGACGTGGGATGAAGCGGGCGGGCAAGTAGCCGCGACGCCCGCGCGGGTCGGGGTCGTCGAAACCGCCATAGCTGCGGATCCACTGCGAATCCCAAGAGCTTTTGTTATTGGGGACCGGGTTGTTCGCGGTGGGCGTCTCTCCGACCCAGAAAACCGTGGTGACGATGTTATTCTTCCAAGGATATCGGCGCGAGTTGCCCGCTCGGCCGGGGGCATGGGGGGTATACGAAGGCAGGCGGGGTTCGACCCGCAAAAGGACGCTCTCGCGCAACAGGAGGGCCCGCTCCTCGAAGCTGGGGGCTGGCGCGGATTCCTCGCCAAAGGCGGGGCTGACCCAGCAGGCGCAGAACGCCAATATAGCTGATTTCGGGAGACCCATACGCACAGGATCAGTATACTCGGCCAGATAGAGCACGGCGCAAGCAAAAGCCTCGAAAAAGATCTCGGAACCCGAAAAGGATAATTTTTTAACAAATTGCCGGGCAATATTTTACCAATATCCGCCGGCGTAAGATCAGCGCTTGCGTTTGGCCTCAGGCGTCATCCGATGCACCCAAATACTCTGCAGGATCCCCACGCTGAACAGCACAGCGAGAAGGAAGGACCCACCGTAGCTGACTAGCGGGAGCGGCAGACCCGTGATGGGGGTGACGCCGATCGTCATGCCGATATTCATGAACGTGTGAGTGAAGATCAGCGTGGTTAGCCCCACCGCGAGCAATCGTCCGAAGTCGTCCTTGGCCTTGAGCGAGACGTAGAGGCCTAGACCGATGAGCGTAAGCAGGGCGAGCAGGAGAAGCCCGCCGCCGACGAAACCATGCTGCTCCCCGATGACCGAGAAGATGAAGTCATTGTGCACAATGGTGCTAGGGAGAAAACCGAGTTCATTGAGCGTATTCGGAGCCTTGAATCCTTTGCCGTCCCAACCGCCTGATCCGATAGCCATGAGTGACTGGTTGATCGTCCACCCGGCACCACGCGGATCGAGTTCGGGATCGAGGAAGGTGACGATGCGCGACCGCTGGTAGGGCCGGAGGCCGAAGTTGACGACCAGCGGAATGACCGCCACGGCGAGGAGGATCATCGAGAGGAGGTAACGGGCCGGAATGCGCGCGGCATAGAGCATGGCGAGCACGATGGGCGTCCAGACGATGGCCGAACCGAGATCCGGCTGGATGAGAATGAGCAGCCAGGGAACCGCCGCGATGAGGCCGCAAAGCACGATGCGGAGCAGGGCTGGCATTTCCTCGTAATCGGAAAGAAAGAGCGAGAGCACCATGATCGAGGCGATGATGGCGAGTTGGGACGGCTGGAAATTCATGATACCCAGATTGAGCCAGCTGCGCGCGCCGTAGACAGTTGAACCGAAAAAGTGCGTGATGATGAGGCAGACCACGCCGGCGACATAAAGCGGCACCGCGCCAAAGCGAATCCAATGGTAGTCGCGCAGCGAAACAACAAGGCAGATGGCCAGGCCGACCAGCAACCAGACGAGCTGGCGGCTCCAGAAATTCTGGTCACGCATCCACGTCGCACTATAGATCGCGAAAATGCCGAACGCCCCGAGTAGAACGACCAGCAGGAGAAGGGGCCAGTTGAGTCGGGGAATCTTTGCAGCAACCGGCGTCATGGCAAATCTCGGTCAGGCCGCGAGGCGGGGCACGGCGGCGAGCAACTTCTTGGTGTAATCGTGCTGCGGGTCGCCGTAGATGGCGGCAGCCGGCGCCGACTCGACAATCTTTCCATGGTGCATGACAACCACATGGTCACTCACGTGCTTGACCACCGCGAGGTCGTGCGCAATGAAGAGATAAGCCATGCCGAGCTGCTCCTGCAGATCCTGCAGAAGGTTGACGATCTGGGCCTGGACGCTGACGTCGAGGGCGCTGACCGGCTCGTCGCAGACGATGAACTTCGGCTTCACCGCCAGCGCTCGGGCAATGCCGATGCGCTGGCGCTGGCCGCCGCTGAATTCATGCGGGTAACGCCCCATCGCGTCCGCAGGCAGTCCGACCAACCGCAGCAATTCCGCCACCCGCTCGCGCCGGTCCTCTTTGCTCATCGCGGGAAAATGAATCTCCAACGGCTCGGAGAGAATGGCGTGCACCGTCATGCGCGGGTTGAGCGATCCGAAGGGGTCTTGGAAAATCATCTGCAGATCTTTGCGGAGCGGGCGGAACTCCCCCTCGCTCAAGGGCAGAATATCTCGTCCATCGTAGAGAACCCGGCCCGAGGTGGCCGGGGTGAGTTTGATTAAGGTGCGGCCCACCGTGGTCTTGCCGCTCCCGCTCTCTCCGACCAATCCCACCGTGCGGCCCGGTTCGATGTCGAAGCTCACGTCATCGACCGCCTTGATCTCGCCTGTCTTGTGGCGGAACACGCCGCCAAAAACAGGGAACCACGTGCGGAGATTCTGGACCGAGACCAAAGGCATGCGCGCAATCTGCCTTCCCCCTTGCCCGGCCGCAAGAGCGCGTTGCATCAGCCGACCAAAACACGCAGGGCCGCGGCGAACTCCTCCTTGCCGGGCGCATCGAGCAGGGCCTGCAATTTACCATCCTGCCCGCAGCACCGCGCGAGCGCACCGACCGACCGCAGATAGTCGTCGGCCATGGCGGAGGGAATGGCAAAAACGAAGACCAGACGCAACGCGGGTGTGCCGGGTACATCGATCGGCACAGCCAATCTCGCGGCGGCCAGACGCAGCGCCGCCACCGAGTTGTCGCGACCATGCGCGAGGCAAACCCCGCAGCTGCCACCTCTCAGGTCGACGATCTGGCGCGGACCGACGGAAGCCCAAAATTGATCCCACGAGGCGATGTGGCCATCCGAGCGCAAGAGTTCGGCCACCATCCGCACCGCCCCTTCGCGGCTCGTTGCGGCGAGATCAAGCAGCACGTGGTCCGCGCTCACCGGGTCGACGCTCATACGTTGCTGCCACTCCACTTGAGCTTCTCTCGCAACACGCTGCCGAAGGTGCGGCCGGGCAAGGTGGCCAAGCTCAGCTTCTCCGCCGCACGGGAGATCCGCAAGATGTCGCCGCTGGCGAGTTCCCGCACATCCTGACCATCCACATTGACCGTCGCGCCGGGCGCCTCGCCGACCAACCGGAGTTCGATCACCGCCGAATCGGGCACAACGGCCGAGCGGTTCGTCAAAACGTGGGCGCAGATAGGCGTGAGCACAAACGATGCGCTGTCGGGCAAGAGCAGCGGACCACCCGCGGACATCGAGTAGGCGGTCGAGCCGGTCGGCGTGGCGACAATCAGGCCGTCGGCGTTGTAGACGCACAGCGCCTGTCCGTCCACGCGTGCCTCAACCTTGATGAGCTGCGAGTACTGGCCCCGGCTGACTACGGCATCGTTCAAGCCGCGGAAGCTGTCGGTGTTGCGTCCGCCACGCTCGACATCCACCTGCAGCAGGGTGCGCGCAGTGAGTTGAAATTTTCCCGCCGCGATGGTCTCGACCGCCTGCGGCCAATCTTCACTGCTTACGCCGGTGAGAAAACCGAGCGATCCGAGATTGATGCCGAAGACGGGCGGAAGCGTCCCGCGCATGCCGTGGACGGCGCGCAGGATGGTGCCATCCCCGCCCAGGACGACGAGCAGGTCGCAGGCGGCCAGGTCCGATTCAACGGCGCCTGACTCAGGACAGCCGAGCAATTCCGCCGTGCGCAACTCGAGAAGAACTTCGGCCCCGCGCTGGCGCAAAGCATCACGCAAGGAGCGGGCCAGAGGCTCTGCCTGCGGTTGGTCGATGCGGGCGAGGATGCCGACTTTCATGGCCGCAGGAGACAAAGGAACTCGCGGTTGCCGTCGGTTCCGGTGATCGGCGAATCGACCACCCCACCCCATGACCATCCTTGCATGGCGGCGAAATCTTGGATTTTGGCTACAGCCCGGCCGTGCGCTTCCCCATCGCGCACGATGCCACCCCGCCCGACTTCGGCACGGGAAAGTTCGAATTGCGGCTTGATGAGCGCTATAACCACGCCGCCGTCATTAAGAAGCCGCGCCGCGGGCGGCAAGACCAAAGTAAGCGAAATGAAACTCACATCGGCCACAATGAGGTGTATTTTTTCCGGCAATGACCCCGGCCCGAGGTGCCGCGCGTTGCAATGCTCCATGACCACAACGCGGGGGTCGCTGCGGATACTCCAAGCGAGTTGCCCGTGCCCCACGTCGACGGCGTAGACACGCGCTGCGCCGTGTTGCAGGAGGCAATCTGAGAAGCCGCCCGTCGATGCGCCCACATCGAGGCAGATCCAGCCCGTGGGATCGACGCTGAAATGCCGGAGCGCCGCCTCCAGTTTGAGGCCGCCGCGGCCGACGTAGCGCTCGCCACCGCGGACGGAAAGGACCACATCGTCGGCCAGCATTTGCGAGGGCTTATCCACGCGGGCATCGGGGGTGAAAACCTCCCCTGCCATCACCAGCCGCTGGGCTTTCTCGCGCGAGGGGCAGAGCCCCCGGCGGACGAGCAGCACATCGGCGCGCTCTCTGGGCATCGACGCGCTTATTCCGGGTGCACCCCGGCATCGTGCAGCCGGTGTTCCAGCTGACGGATACGGGCCTCCGCCATCTCCAGCTTCTGGCGCTTCTCGACCAGCAGGAGTTCAAGTTCGCGGATCCGTTGCTGCAAATTCTGGCGGATCGTGCGGCGGCCGGGTTCGCGTGGCGCGATATCCTCGGCCGGCGGCGGCAGGCCTTGGAAAAGGCCGGAGTCACGGAGCAGCATCTCTTCGCCAGTGCAGCAGTTGATCAACACCGTATCAGCGTGGATTTCACCCAGCCGCAGAAATTCCTGCAACGCGCCATCGGTGGTCGGTCCGTAGAACGACTCATCGCCCAATTGGACCAGATAATCCATGTGAAGCGTTTGCAGCATTGGAGACTTGATCCAGCTCTTCCCGTCGTCGCTGACCATGTCCAAGGGCGAGATCTGTGCGGCCCGGGCCCACTCGTTCAGCTTAGGAAAGTCCACCGGACCGAAAACGTGATCGTCGTCATGCTTTTTGAGGTACCAGTGGGAGGAATGATCCATGTTTCCAAGCAGCATAGACTGTTGCAGGCCTCCTCGGAAAGCTGACAAATCGGCCCGGGCTTTTCTTTCGCTTTGACCCCCTGTGCTCGCGGGGCGTTTAATGACCCCTTTTATGCCGGCCCAACCGACCATCATCTACACCAAGACCGACGAAGCCCCGCTCCTCGCCACCTACTCCTTCCTGCCGGTCGTCGAGACCTTCACCAAGCACGCCGGCATTGCCGTGGAGATGCGCGATATCTCGCTGGCTGGGCGAATTCTCGCCGCGTTCGCCGACCGGTTGACCGCGGCCCAGCAGACTTGCGATGCCCTCGCCGAGTTGGGCGCGCTCACGCTCAAGCCCGAGGCGAACATCATCAAGCTTCCCAACATCAGCGCGTCGGTGCCGCAACTCAAGGCGGCCATCGCAGAGTTGCAGCAGCAAGGTTTTTCTATCCCCGACTATCCCGCAGCCCCGGCCAGCGAGGCGGAGAACGAGAGCAAGGCGC
>JBAXCT010000061.1:0-10136 GCA_037141375.1 Chthoniobacterales bacterium
CCGTTGAACTTGTTGTAGCGCACCACGGTGTCGACCGTGTTGGTGCCGATGGTGAGCTTGGTCGAGACGCATTCGAATGGTGCAGGGGCCGGAGGTTCAGGCGGGCGCGTGCAGGCGGAGACAACGGCTAGAGGAAGAGCGAGAGCTGCGGTGCGGATTTTCATGATCATTTCTTTTACGGTGTCCGCGGCCATTTGCCAAACCCCAAATCGTGCTGCCCCTTGCTCTCTGGGGCCAACGTTGCATGAGGAGGCGCAAAACCGACGACCTGACACCGGTCGGCAATCTACCCTTTGGAGGGTATGGACTTTTTTGGAGTCTGCCTGCTATGGGTGAGCTACCGATTTATGGCCCTTTGTAAAACAAGCGTTCCATCCGCAAACAAAAGATCAGCCTTTCCATTGGCGCGTCGTTCTGATCGGGTTCCTTTTTGAATCGCATGCAAGTTCCGGCGCCCCGCAATCCCGACCGTGTCATGCGGTTGTTCATCGCTGGGTTTGCTGTGGCCTCGCTGCTTGCCTTTGCCGCAGCCATGGGGACTTCCTATTGGCAGCAGGCTGCGGGCGCGGTGGAGTTCGATCCTGCCAAGCCGGTCGCTCAGCGGTAGGCGCCATCGGGCACAAAATGATTCGTTGAAAAAGTTTTATTATCAACGGCTTCAACTGAAGAAGTAGTACCTATATTTCTTGGCAATCCTTGTCGTTGGGCGGACTCTCCGGTAGGTTGAAGGGTCGATCTATGAGCAAAGTAGAGAAGTTCAAAATAGCGGTCCTCGCCGGGGACGGTATCGGGCCGGAAGTCATGGCGGAGGCTATCCGCGTCCTCGCCGCCGTGGCGGCCAAGTATTCGGTCTCGCACGAACTAAAAGAAGAGCGCGTCGGTGGCTGTGCCATCGATGCCGATGGCGTGGCGCTGCCTGACCAGACGCTGCAAACGTGCAAGGAGGCGGACGCCATTCTGTTCGGTTCGGTGGGCGGACCAAAGTGGGAGTCCCTGCCGCCCAACCAGCAACCGGAGCGGGCCGCTCTTCTCGCGCTGCGCAAGACCTTCGCCCTCTACGCGAATCTTCGTCCGGCCATTTGTCTGCCCGAATTGACGCACGCTTCGCCGGTGCGCGAGTCGATCGTCGCGGGCGGCTTTGATGTGCTCTTTGTGAGGGAACTCACGGGCGGACTTTATTTTGGCGAGCCGAAATACATGAAGCACGAGAGCGGTGAGTGGTTCGCGGTGGACACGATGATTTACTGGGAAAGCGAGATCGAGCGCATCGCGCATGTCGCGTTCCAGGCGGCCCAGCGCCGCCGCCAGCACGTGACTTCGATCGATAAGGCCAATGTCTTGCAAAACGGCATCCTCTGGCGGCAGACGGTCGATCGTGTCGCCAATGAGTATCCCGACGTGAAACTGCGCCACCTTTATGTGGACAACGCGGCCATGCAGCTCGTCCGCAACCCTAAGGGATTCGACGTCATCCTCGCCGAGAATCTTTTCGGCGACATCTTGAGCGACGAGTTGGCCATGATCGCCGGCTCGCTCGGCATGCTGCCCAGCGCCAGCCTCGGCGTCTCCAAGGGCAACGGCCGCTACTTCGGCATGTATGAGCCGAGCGGGGGCACCGCCCCCGACATCGCCGGCATGGGTATCGCCAACCCCATCGCGCAAATTCTTTCCGCTGCCATGATGCTACGCTACTCGGCCGGGCGCGAGGACGCCGCCTTGGCCATCGAAGCCGCGGTGCAGAAGGTCATTCGCTCCGGCCTGCGCACCAAGGACATCCATACCGAGGGTACGCAGCTGGTCAGCACCAACGAGATGGGCAAGGCCATCGTCGACGCGCTCTGAGCTCACAAAGCTGTTGTTTCGGCGCGCTTTTTGCCTTCATTATCACATTGGACAAATCGAGCGCGTGAATTTCCGCAAGCAAGCCATGCCCGAGCCGGCGGGGTTCCAGATCGCCCCGATGGTCGACATTGTCTTCCTCCTGCTCATTTTTTTTCTGGTTACTTGGAATTTCGCCCGCCACGAAACGGAACTCGACGTGAAGGTGCCAACCGCCAAAGAGGGCAAGGAGTCGCGGCGTGCGGCCGGCGAGGTGATCATCAATGTGAAGACCGATGGCACCATCGTGATGAACCATCATCCGCTCACCGCGGAGGAACTCGGCGGAACATTGCGGAAAATCTCCGAACTTTATCCGGATCAGGCCGTGATCCTGCGCGGTGACGGCGGCGCCGATTACCGCCATATTGTCGCCGTGCTTGATGTGTGCCGGGCGGCCAACATATGGAACGTGGCCTTCGCCACAGGCCGGCCCGAATGATGAGAATTTCTGCCGCCCTTTGCCTGATTTTTTCGGCATCGCTGCTGCCAGCCCAGACGCAGCCGGAAATCCGCCGGGCCGAACCGGTCATTCCCGTGGCTGTGCCGGTGGCTATCCCTGCGTCCGGAAAAATCGCCACGCCGGAAGCGGTGCCAACCGGCGAGATACGCGCCATGCCTGCGGTCGCGACAACGGATCCGCTGATGGCGCTCTTCGAGCAGGCCAACGCATTTTACGCGCAGAAAATGTACGATCTAGCCGTGGCGAAGTATCAGGAGTTCTTGCAACTTCGCTCGGCCGGCGCAGAGCGGCAGGCCTCGCTTTTTCGCATGGGGGAAAGCCTGCGTGCGCTCAATCGCATCACCGAGGCCATGGCCGCCTACCAGCAGTTGGTCAAAGAATATCACACGGGTGAGTTTCTCGGGCCCGCGGCTTACCGTCTAGGGGAGATGCAGTACACGGCGAAGGATTACGAAGGAGCGATCGAATCTTTCCGCGTCGCCGGGCTCCATGTGCGCGATCCAAAGTTGCGCGTGGCAGCGAGATTCTTCGAGGGCCGGTCGCTCGACGGGGCCGATCGTAAACTCGAAGCGCTCTCAGCTTACCGCGCAGTCGTCGCCGAAGCCGGCGATAACCCCTATCGCGAGCGGGCCATGTATGATCTGGCCGAGGCGGATGCCCGCGCTGGTCTGACCGAGGGGGCCTACCGCCAGTTTCGAAAACTGGCCGAGACAGCGAAGACCCCCGCCGTGCGGGTCGGTGGCGCGGTCAAGGCAGGACTCCTTGCCATCGACGCCAAGGACTACGCGGCCGCGCGCCCGCTCCTCGAGCAGGCCGAGGCCGAACACGAGTTGGCAGCCTGGCGCACCACCGCGCAGACCGGTCTGCTGCGTTTGGATTACGAAGAGCAGAAATATCAGGACGTCGCAGATCGCGCGGCGAAACTTCTGCCATTGCTTCCCCGCGACGCGCAACCGGAAGCATTGCTGCTTGCCGCGAACGCCCGCCGCCAACTCGGCCAGCAGGCGGAGGCGCTCGCGCTCTATGATCGCTTGGTCACCGGCTATCCCGGGTCGGGATCCGCAAGGGAGGCTGGGTTTCACCGTCTGGTCAGCCTCGTCGCCCAACACGACGAGCGTGCGGCTGCGCAGATCGACTCCTTTCTCGAGTCGACCGGCGATTCCGCCGCGGGGGCGCGCGCCTCGCTGCTCAAGGCCGAGTTGCTTTTCGAACGCAAAGACTACGAGGGTGCGGAAGCGCTCTATGCCTCCGCGTCGACTTCCGCCGGCACGGAAAAATACCGTGCTGATGCGCTCTACAAGCTCGCTTGGTGCCGTCTGCAGCAGAAGAAATACGACAAGGCAATCTCCACGCTTACCGAGTTTATCGGTCAGTATCCGCGCCACCCGCAGATGTCGGCCGCCTTCATGCAGCGCGCCATGGCCCAACTGCAGACCGGGCAGCGCGAGACGGCGTTGGCCGACTTCGGCGTGGTGATCGACAAGTACAAGGAAGCGCCCGAGCGCGAAGACGCCATGCTGCAGCGCGCCTTGCTGCTCGGGAACCTCTCGCGTGCGTCAGAAATGTCGGCCGCCTTCGACCGGCTTCTCGCGGAGTATCCCCAGACGAAGTCCTCCGCGCAGGCCAAGTTCTGGATCGGCTATGCCGCCTTCGAAAAAAAGAATTACCGCGAGGCGCTGATCGGCTTGGCTGAGGCGCGCAAACTTGACCCTGACAAATACGGCGAGCGCGCCACCCTGCGCCTCCTTTTAGCTCAATATTATCTGCAGGATCGCGCGGCGGCGGCGGCCGAGGCCCGCGCCCTTGGTGCGGAAAAATCACCGAAAGAAGTCCGCCTCTGGTTGGGCACCGCGGCCTTGGAGGCTGGTGATTTCTCCGAGGCCTCCGAGTTTCTCGCCCCGCTGGCCAAGGAACAGGGGGCCGACACGGGCCTGCGCTTGTCGCTGGCTCGGGCCCAATCCGGCAACGGCAAACATGAGGACGCCCGCGCCACTCTTGAGTCGATTCTGCCGCTCCTGCATGAACCCAAGGAAACAGCGCAAGCCCATTTGCTGCTCGCCGATTCGCTTGTCGCGCTCAAGCGGGGAGCCGAAGCCAAGGACCATGCTGATGCCGCCTTGCGCTTGCAACCGGAGGGACGGATCAATGCGGAGGCGCGGATCATGAACGGTCGCGCGCTGCTTGCCCAAGACCGCTTTGACGATGCGGCCCGAGCCTTCATGGCTGTCGCCCTGCTTTACGATGAGAAGGATCTCACTCCGCAGGCGCTGGTACTTGCTGAGCAGGCTTATCGCCGCGCGCAGAATTCCGCCGATGCGGATCGTGCGCGCGATGAACTGCAGCGGCGTTATCCTGACTACAAGCCGCCGGCTAAATACTGACCATGCCCCTAGAATTGCCGGCCGGAGATTTCCGTGCCTTCATTTTCGACTGCGACGGCACTTTGGCCGACAACATGCACCTGCATTACGAAGCGTGGGTTCGTGCCATGGCGGATTTCGGCGGTTCGTATCCGGAAGAACTTTTCTATGAGTGGGGCGGCGTGCCCACGGCCGACATCGTGCACCGCCTCAATGAGCGGTTCGGTCTGACCATGAATGTGGGCGAGGTGGTGGAGCGCAAGGAGCATTACTACCGCGAAACGATTCCGCGGGTGGGACACAACGCTGATGTGATAGAAATCGTGCGTGCCTATCACGGCCGCTTGCCCCTCGCTGTTGCCTCGGGTGGACATCGCGATCTGGTCGATCGCACCCTCCATGCGCTCGGCATCCACGAATTTTTCGATGCCGTGGTCACCGCCGAAGACTACAAGCGCGGAAAACCTTCGCCTGATCCCTTCCTCAAAGCGGCCGAACTGCTGGGCGTGGCGGCGGAGCACTGCCTCGTGTTTGAGGACACCGCGACCGGGGTTGCGGCGGCCCGCGCCGCCGGCATGCAGTGTGTGCTGGTCTGAGGAGCGGGCAGGCTGCTCGAGCAGCGATCTTCCTCGCAGCGGTTGGCTACTTTTCCAGCAGGGTTAGCACGGCCTTCTGCGTGTGCAGCCGGTTTTCGGCTTGGTCGAAAATGGTCTGCGCGTTGGCCTCGAAAACATCGTCCGTGATCTCTTTGCCGCGATACGCGGGGAGGCAATGCATGACGAGGGGCGAACCGCCGGCTGCATCGACGGCAGCCCGGTTGATCTGGTATCCGGCGAACTGGGCCGTGCGGAAAGCTGTCTCGTCCTCCTTACCCATGCTGACCCACACATCGGTGTAGAGCACGTCGGCCCCGGCGCAGGCCGCGAGGACATCGGTGGTCACGGTGATCTTGCCTCCCGCGCGTGATACGAGATCGGTCGGCGGCTGGAAGCGCGCGGGCGAGGCGATGCGCAATTCAAAACCGAGGCGCGCGGACGCCCAGATCCACGAGCGGGCCATATTGCAGTCGCCGTCGCCAATAAAAGTGAGGACGAGCCCGTCGAGCCCTCCGCGTTTTTCCGTGATGGTGAAAAGATCGCTCAGGATCTGGCAGGGGTGTTCCTCGTCGGTGAGAGCGTTGATCGTGCGCACACCGCTCAGCTTGGCAAACTCCTCGACGTCGCTCTGCGCGTAGGTGCGGATGACGGCGCCCTGCACCATGCGGCCCATGACGCGTGCCGTGTCGCGGATCGGTTCGCCGCGGCCGAGTTGGATGTCGTTGGCCGCGAGAAAAACCGGCTGGCCCCCCAGTTCGCGGATGCCGACCTCAAAGCTCAGTCGCGTGCGGGTCGATGACTTCGAAAACATCAGCGCCCAGCATTCATCCCGCAACGGCGCTTCGGGGTGCAGGCCCCGCTTTTGTTTCATTTCCGCTGCGCGCAACAGGATCCGGCGTGCGTCATCCGCCGCGAGCGATTCGATATCGAGCAGATGCTTCATCGCAAAAACGTAGTCTAGGCCAAAGGCGAGGCGAGGGCGAGCACGTCGCGCAGGATCCCGACGGCTTCGTCGCACTCGGCGGTGCTGACATTGAGCGGGGGAAGCAGGCGGATGACATTCTCGCCTGCGGGCACGACGAGCAGTCCGTGTTCGATGAGTTTGAGGGTGAGGCGCAGGGAGGGAGGTTTGGCCGTATCGGTTTCCCCTTCTTTCCAGCGAAAGTCGGTCACCTCGATCCCCAGAAGCAGGCCGGCGCCGCGAACACGCGGGGCGAGCGGCGAACGCAGCGCACCGACAGCGTCGTGCAGTTGCCTGCCTCGCTCTGCGGCGTTGGTGAGAAGTTTGTCGCCTTCGATCGTATCGAAAACCGCGTTGGCGGCGGCGCAGGCGAGGGGAGATCCGCCGTAAGTTGTCCCGTGCGTACCGGGTCCCAGCAGGTCCGCAAAAGTGTCGCGCGCCCAGAATGCGCCGAGAGGAAATCCACCGCCGATGCCCTTGGCCCAGCTGACGGCGTCGGGGACCGCATCCGGCGCGCCGATGGCGTGCCATCCGCACCAGTGCCCGGTGCGGCCGAGTCCGCACTGCACCTCGTCATAAAGTAGAAGAATTTTTTCGTGGTCGCAAAGCGCGCGCAACGCCAGCAGGAATTCCGCGGCCAGCGGGCGCACGCCACCCTCGCCCTGGATGGGTTCGACCAGAATCGCGGCGGTCTCCAGTCCGACGGCGTTGACCACGCACTCGAGACGCGCGGGCACGTTGATAAAACCTCCGGCGGGCGGACCGAAGCCGAGTTTGACCTTGAGTTGTCCCGTCGCAGCGATGCCGCCCAGCGTGCGTCCGTGGAAAGATCCATCGAGAGTGATGACTTCGTGTCGTCCCCGCGGCGCGCCGTTTTTGCGCGCCAGCTTGTACATTCCCTCGTTGGCCTCGGCTCCGCTGTTGCAGAAAAAAACTTTCCCGGGGGTGCCGACCATTGCTACGAGGCGCGCGGCGAGTTCGGCCTGCGGGCGGGTGAGAAAGAGGTTCGACGTGTGCACCAGCTCGCCTGCCTGGGTGGCGATGGCTTTCTGCAGCGAGGGATGCGCGTGACCCAGGGAGTTGACCGCGATGCCCGAGGTGAAATCGAGATACTCGCGTCCATCTTCATCTCTCACCCGGGTCCCTTTTCCGCTGGCCAGCGCGAGCGGAAAGCGCCCGTAGGTCGGGATCACATATTGCGTGTAGAGTTCCTCCGTGGTCGGCCTGACCGGCTGCGATGGCATCGGCGGAGAATGGGGAAGATGTTCGCCCGAGGCAAGGAGGGCTTGCCGTTTGCCGCTAGGGCGAGACTGCGGGCAGTGGATCGTTTTCCCTCGTGAGGATCGTGAAAGCATGCAGGCGCAAGGCCGGAACGAAGTGATTTTCTGCCGCGTAGCGCGCCACCGCGCCGCTCGGGTCGAAGATGTCGGGTTTGCTCATGACAATGACCCGCGGTGGAAATTTGAAGCGGATGTCATCCCACTGCGGTCCCTGCATGGCCCAGACGCGGCCCGGGACATTCTCGAGAGCCACCGGAGGCAGGTAGAGGAAACCGGCGGCGGCGTCCGCAGCCCACCACACCTCCTTGTTGTCGCGCAGCGCGGCCGCCGCGATGGTTGCCGCGGTCCGGTAATCATCCTTCGCGTGTTCCTCGCGCCACCGCAGGTTCAACGACGAGTAAAGCCAAAGCAAAGGGAGCAGCACGGCCGCCGCCCGCCAAACGAAATATTTTTGCGTGATGGCGGCTGGCAAGATCGCCGCCATGGCGAGAATGACGGCGGGGAGCAGCGGCATGAAATAGCGCGGCAGAGGCTGGTAGTCGGCTACCCATAATGCCACCACGACGGCCAGGCTCGGCAGAATGAATGCCGCGCCCCAAGCGACCATGTCCTTCCGGCAAAGCGGATTCCTCCGCAGATGGAGCAACGCGAAAATCCCGAGGGCAGCCATCACGATGCCGAGAGGAATCAGGCTGGGTGCATGATGAGCGATGCTGGCCAGAGGGGAGGTTCGCAGCGCGAGACGCCCGGGACCGAAGCCAGCGAAGCCGAGAAACTCGTAGATGACATAGGGCACGCCAGCCCAAACGGAGCCCGGTCGGTAAGATCCTCCGCCTTCCTCTGCCCAACTCCATGCGTAGTAAAGGCAAAGCACAAGAAGCGGCCCCGCGAGCAGTCCCATGTAGAGTCTGGTCGGCCGTCCCTTTGCCTCGCTTTTCTGTCGCCACAGCCAGAGCAATGCCGTCGCGAAAGCGGCACCCCAAAGCATGCCGAGCAAACTCGAACCGAGCAGCACGGTGGTAGCAATCACCAGACTGAAAATTTCAACTTTCGACAGATCGGCCTCCTCGCCGGGCAGACCGAGGCGGACCACCGCCGCGGCTAGCCAACACGCGGCGGAATATTGCAGCAGATAAGGTCTGGCCTCATCGACATACATCCACACCGCAGGACTGATCAGAACGAGAAGGCAGGCGGTAACGGCGAACTTCGGACGCTGCCGCAGCAGAACCAGAAATGCCAACTGCCCAAGCACGAGCAGAGGGATATTCGAGGAGCGCATGGCCCATTCGCTCGAGCCGAAGGCCTTGTGCCACGCATACAAGTAGGCGTGATAGATCGGCATCTGGATGGCGGCACCGCCTCCCGCTTGGGCGTATTTCCATGCGTCGGCCGGGCTGGTGGCCATGGAGACAACCAGCGAGGACGCCTCGTCGATCCAATAACTCTGCGACGTGATGGCAAAACCAGCCAACACCGAAGTGGCGAGCAGAACAATAATGATGACCGAATTGCTCAGGGGCGATTGTTGGCGCGATTCCTTGTCGGGTGTCATTTAGCTCGATGTCATTTCAATAAATACGATCGCCTATACTCTATTGTCCGTTATGAAGACTAATTGGTCTTGGCAATCCGCTTACCCGATCGCCCGGCAGAATTCCATTCCTCTGGAACCAGCCGACGGGAACCTCCAGAGCATACAGAAGATCATGCAAAATGCTCGGCACAGGACTCTCATCAAGTGGTTGCATATCATATATTTCTCTAATAATTCCCTCCGCATTGATGTAGGCGATGGAGAGTGGGATCAGGGTGTCCTTCATCCAGAAGTTCATGTGCTGTGGCGAGGCAAAGACGAACAGCATCCCTTGGCCCTCCTCCAGGGCTGTCCGTCCCATCAGTCCGGTGGATTGCTCCTGTGGCTCATCGGCGATCTCGGCCTCGATGCTGGTCTGGCCGATTTTTAGCGAGGCTTTCGGGAGTTCTAGTTGGGCGGGGGAAAGGGCCAGCGCGGGAAGAGCCGCGCAGGCTAGGGCGATCGCCAAGTACCAAGCAGTGCCGTTGCCGCCGGGCCATTTGAAAGTTGAATGCAGGGGCCTCCGCATAAAGCAACGCACTTCTACCTGTTTCGGTGCGCGCACGACACATTTTTATCAGGAGAAAATCGGTATTGCTATTAGCTACCGTAATACTAGGCTGTTGGCGCTCCGCGGTAGTCGCGGAGCGTTTCGTTAACCGGATGGCTAACTTTTTCCCACGTTGGGCGAACTGGATACCGCTGAAGCTCTTGCTCATCGCGCTGATACTCGGCGCGGTCGCAACGGGTGGCGTCTGGTATTACTTCACGCCCAAATACACGAACGTGGGCTACATGCCGGACCAGCCGGTTCCGTTTTCGCATGCCATTCACGCGGAACAACTCGGGATGGATTGTCGCTACTGCCACAGCCACGTCGAGGTGGCCGGCCACTCGAACATCCCGAGCACGCAGACCTGCATGGCCTGCCACTCGCAGATCAAGGCGCTGAGCCCGAAACTCGCCGCGGTCCGCGCCAGCTGGGAAACCGGCACACCGGTGCAATGGGTGCGCATCCACAA
>JBAXCT010000062.1:0-10058 GCA_037141375.1 Chthoniobacterales bacterium
CGCCACTGGTTTTCGGTCCAGGCGGCCATGCTGACCGAGCCGTTGTTGAAGCGGAAAGCGCGGGGTATATGCTCCCGCGGGGCCGGATGCCCGTGCTCGAAGATATGCGTGTGCAGTGCGTTGAGCGTCCCGCCGTGCGAGAAGATCGCGACATGGTCGTGCTCCGACGCGATCACCTCGTCGAGCAGGGCGCCCGTGCGCTGCATGAGAGAGCGGCGCGTCTCGCCGCCGGGCAACGCTGCATCAAAGTGCCCGGACCGCCATTGCGCCACGGCCCCAGGGTTCTCCTCCTCGCATTCCTCGACGGTGCGCCCCTCGAGGACGCCGAAGCTCAGCTCGCGCAGACGACGGTCGGTTTCCACCGGCAGCCCGAACGCTCCGGCCAGGGGTTGCGCCGTTTCGGCCGCGCGGGCCAAATCGCTGCTGATGATCCTTGCGATCGGGTAGCGCCGCAGGAAGTCCGCCGTCTGCTGCGCCTGCCCGAGGCCGCGCGCGTTGAGGGGCACATCCATCTGCCCCATGGCCCGGCCGGTCGCGTTGTGATCGGTCTCGCCGTGGCGAACGAAATAAAGTGTTTTCATGGGTGCGGGTCCGCGGCCTTGCGTGCGGCGGGACGTTTCCGTATAGACGGCGGGCTGCCATTTGCAACACGCACTCATCAGGCGGCCGAAAAATTATGCACAAACTCGTATTGCTCAGGCACGGCGAAAGCACGTGGAACAAGGAAAACCGCTTCACCGGATGGACCGATGTCGATCTGACCGAGCAGGGACGCCGCGAGGCCAAAACCGCCGGAGAGCTGCTCAAGAAAGAGGGCTATTCGTTCGACCTCGCCTATTGCTCGGTGCTCAAGCGTGCGCTGCGCACGCTTTGGCTGGTGCTCGATGAACTGGACGAACTTTGGATCCCGATCGAAAAATCCTGGCGGCTCAACGAGAGGCATTACGGCGGCCTGCAGGGGCTGAACAAGTCGGAGACCGCCGCGCAATACGGCGAGGACCAAGTGCTCATCTGGCGCCGCAGCTACGACATCCCGCCGCCGCCGTTGGAGAAATCCGACGAACGCTGGCCCGGACACGATCCCCGCTACCATGGACTGGCCGAGGCGGACATGCCGCTCACCGAGTGCCTCAAGGACACCGTCGACCGCTTCCTGCCTTACTGGCACGAGACGATTGCCCCCGCGGTCAAAGCCGGGAAAAAAGTCGTCATCACCGCTCACGGCAACTCGCTGCGCGCGCTGGTCAAATACCTCGACAACCTTTCCGAGGAGGAAATCCTCAAGCTGAACATCCCGACCGGCGTACCGCTCGTCTACGAACTGGACGAGAATCTTCGCCCGCTCAAGCACTACTACTTGGGCGATCAAGAGGCGATCGCCGCGGCCATGGCCGCCGTTGCCTCGCAGGGGAAATCGAAATAGGGACCGCGAACTTTCCGCAGCGCTCTCAGCTTGGTCCGTCCAAGCGCGGAGCGCTTTCCGGCGACCAAGGATTCGTCCGGTAGCCGGATACGTCCAATTGCTCAGCCCAAGCCAGCGCAATCAGGCGCACGCGGTGCACCTCGATGCCCTCATGCCGCGGCGGCAAAGCTTCAAGCAGCTCCGCCGAGCGGAGAAAGAGGCGCGCCGCCGGACGCAGCCGGCGGCCGTGCACATGGTGTTCGGGCTCGCGGTGGTGATGGCTCAGGTGGACGAAACCTCCGGCGAATTGGATGAGGCCCTTGTAAAAAATATATGTCTGGCCCGACGATCCCAGCCAGATGTGCTCGAGCACATCGTGCGCCGCATAATATTCCCGCGCATTGAAGAGCCGGAAGTATTCCAGATAGCAGGGATGGAAACCCGAGCAAGGGTCCAAGCCCGCGACCTGTGTGGCGATCCTCTCGTGCTTGCCCATCTCGCCCTTACGCGTCGGCGAGGGCCGCGTGGTCGATCGTCTTGAGGCGCTTCTCGTTCGAGTCGAGACGCGGGATGCAGTCGATGAGAGCACGGGTGTAAGCATGCTGAGGATGGCGCAAGACCTCCTCAGTCGGGCCCTGCTCGACGATCTTTCCGCGATACATGACGAGAACGCGGGAGGCGAAACCGGAGACGATGCCGAAGTTGTGCGTGATGAGGATAACCGCCATGCCGAACTTTTCTTTGAGCGACGCGAGCAAATCCATGATCTGCGCCTGAATGGTCACATCGAGTGCGGTCGTCGGTTCGTCGGCGACGAGGACGTCGGGTTGGCAGGCCAGCGCCATGGCGATCATGACGCGCTGCTGCATGCCACCGCTGAGTTGGTGCGGGTAGTCGTTCCTCCGCTTGGCCGCGTCGACAATACCGACGGCGTCGAGCCAGCGGATCACCTCCGCGTCGACATCAGTCACGTCGGGCCGGTGCAGGCGGATAGCCTCGGCGATCTGGCTCGACACGGTGAAGACCGGGTTGAGCGAAGTGCTTGGCTCCTGGAAGATGTAGGCAATGCGACCTCCACGCAGTTTGCGCAGCTGGGCCGCATCCATGGTGAAGACGTTTTGTCCGTCGAAAACAATTTCGCCGCGCTTGATGACGGCCGGCGGAACCGGCAGCAACCGTGTGAGCGCGAGGGCTGTCACGCTCTTGCCGCTACCGCTTTCGCCGACGATGGCCAGCGTCTCCCCCGCGGCCAGTTCGAACGAGGCACCGCGCACCGCCTCGATCGTGCGGTCTTCGAGAACGAAATCGATGCAGAGGTCGCTGACTTGGAGGATGGGTTTGCTCATTGGCGTTCGGACCGGGTCTCCACCGCTTGGCGCAGCGCGTCCCCCGTCAGGTAAAACGACAGTGCCGCGACCAGAATGGCAAGCCCGGGAAAAAGAATCAGCCACCAAGCATCGAGGATATAGGTCTTACCGTCGGCAATGATATTGCCCCACGTGGCCTGCGGGGGCTGCACGCCAAAGCCGAGAAAGCTCAGGCCGGCCTCGGCCAGGATGGCTTCGGGCACCCCGAGCACGGCGGTAACGACGATCGGCGCCGCCGCGTTGGGCAAGATGTGGCGGAAAATAATCTTCCAAGATTTCTGCCCGAGGGCGCGCGCGGCCTGGACGTAGGAGGATTCGCGCAGGGTGAGAAATTCGGCCCGGACCAGCCGTGCCGTGCCGGTCCAACTGACCAGACCGATGACCACGATGATATTCAGGATGCTGGGACCGAGCAGCGCCACGGCGGTGAGGATGAGGAAAAACGTGGGGAAGCACATCAGGGCATCGACCACGCGCATGATCACATTATCGACCCACTTGCCGAAGTAGCCGGAGATCGCGCCGACCACCACGCCGATGGAAAGCGAAACGAAAACAGCGACAAATCCAACGGTGAGCGAAATGTATGCGCCGTTCAGGATGCGGCTGAGGACATCACGCCCGAGGTTGTCGGTGCCCAGCCAGTTGACGGCATTCGGCGAGAGCAGCTTGCGTTCGAGATCGGTCGCGTCCGGATCCCTGGGAAAAGGGATTCCCATGCGGTCGAGGACAAAGAATGTCAGCGCCACAGCGGCGAGCACGACAACGATGGCGAGCGCGGCCACACCCACTTTGTTGGCGCGGAAGCGCCGCCACGCCCGCAGGCCTGGAGCAGACGGTGCTGCCGCCTCGATAGATTCTGGTGCGGCGGTGATCATTCGAGTCGGACCCTCGGATCGACCACCGCGTAGAGCAGGTCGGCCAGCAGGTTGCCCAGCAGGACGAGCGCAGCGGTGACAAAATTCAGCGCCACAAGCGTCGGATAATCACGTTCGAGCACAGCCTCGTAGCCCAATCGTCCCATTCCGGGGTAGGCAAAAATGTTCTCGATGATGACCGCACCGCTGATGAGGGCGGGCAGCAACATGCCGATGCCGGTGATGAGCGGGCGGATCGAGTTGCGCAACGCATGGCGGTAAAAGACGGCATTTTCATCCAATCCCTTGGCCCGGGCCGTGCGGATGTAGTCCTCGCGCAACGTCTCGATCATGCTCGCGCGGATAAAGCGCGACTGCACCGCGATGCCGCCGATCGCGAGGATCGAGGCCGGCAGCATGGCATGCCACCAGTAGTCGAGAAACACCTGCGCCTTGCCGGTGAAGGCCACACCGATGGTGTGCGTGCCGAGGATGGGCACGGCGGCGTAGTCAACCAGGACGATGGCCAAGAGGTAGGAAATCCAGAATCCGGGCAGCGCGATGAAGACGAAGGCAAGGATGCTCGTGATGACATCGGGCGCACGCCCAGCGTGCCGCGCGCCGTAGATACCGAGCAGAAGACCGAAGCTGAGCGAGAGAGCGAGCGCGCCGAGATTCAATACGAGGGTGGCAGGGAGGCGTTCGCCGATTTTTTCCAGCACAGGCCGCTCGTCTTTGATGCTGCGCAACTTTCCGGTGAAGAGGTCGCGCATGATGAGCGCGTATTGCTCGGGCAGCGGACGGTCCAAATGGAATTTCTCGCGGAAGACGCGCTTCACTTCCTCGGAAATTTTCGGGTTCAGCTCTCCCCACGGATAGGGGCTACCTGGCGTCAGCGTGATGATGAAAAACGAAATCACGCTGATGAGGAAAAGCAGCACGACGGATAGGAGCAGGCGGCGGACGATAAAAGATGCCATGGGTCAGTTCAGCGCCTCCTTCGCGTATTCCGGACGGTAGAACCATTCGAGGTAGTGGCTCCAGCCGGACTTGGTCATGGTGACAGGTTCGTCGATCCACGTCCCGTCGGGACCAGGGCGCCGCACGCGGAAGGCGTCTTTCCACATGACAGAGGTGCCTTGAGGGACGAAAAGGAAGAGATAGGGCTGGTCGTCGTAGATCAGTTGCTGCAACTCGTGGCACATGGCGATGATCTTGTCGCGATCGAACTCCTCGCGCACCGCCTCGAGCAAGCGGTCGGCCTGCTTGCTCTTGTAGCCGATCATGTTCAGACGCTCCGGTTCGGTCTGCGAGGAATGCCAGATCTGGAACTGATCGAACCCCTGCCCGAGCGCCCATCCGAGGACCACCGCATCGAACTCGCCCTTGTTGACGAAATTTTTCAGGAAAACCGCCCACTCATACATCTCGACCTTCACCTCGATGCCGACCGCCTTGAGGTCGGCCTGCACGAGGGTAGCGATGTCGCTGCGCACCGCATTGCCGTTGTTGGTGAGAAGGGTGAAAGAAAAGCGCACGCCGTCTTTCTCAAGGATGCCGTCCGCGCCGGGTTTCCATCCGGCCTCGGCCAGAAGTTCACGGGCTTTGGCCGGATCGTAGGCCAGCGGTTGGACGTCCCGGTTGAAGAACCACATCTCGGGCGTGAAGATGCCCGTGCTCTGCTCGCCGTAGCCATACAGGACGTAGCGGATCATCTGTCCGACATTGACCGCCTGAGCCAACGCTCGGCGCACGCGCAAATCCTGGAAGAGCGGGCGGCGCAAATTCCATCCGACGTAATTGTAGGAGTTGCTCGGCGCGGAGAAGAGTGTGAAGCGCTCGTCCTGGCGGAAACTCCCGACGGCCCACGGATCGACGCCCCAGAAATCGACCTGCCGCGTCTCGAAGGCCAGGCGCAGGGTCAGGGGATCGGGCAGCGTGCGGAAGACGATGCCTTCGAGGTGCGGCCGACCGCGGAAGTAATCGTCGTTGCGCGCAACGCGCACAAACTGGTTCGTTTTCCATTCGGCGAACTTGAACGGTCCGGTGCCGACTGGCGCGCGGTTGAACGTAAGCGGCCACTGGTCGGGCGCGACGTTCTCGAGTAGGTGCGAGGGAAGAACGCTCATCATCCAACTTTCGAGCGCGGGCGAGAAGGGCCGACGGTAAACGACGCGGACCGTCCGTGGATCGAGGGCCTCCAGCGACAGGACCAGCTCGTAGTCGGATTTGCGCGGCGAGGCCACACGGTCGTCCATGATGGCTTCGTAGGTGAATTTGACATCATGCGAATTGAACGGTGCGCCATCGTGCCAGCGCACGCCTTCGCGCAGGTGGAAAGTCACCTCGGGTTCGGCGAGGAAAGGCGGTGCCGTGACCGGCTCGATGACCGCACCCTCGCCGACGCGCGCGGCGAGAAATGTTTTCAGCGCATCGGCCACGGGCGCCTCCTCGCCGAGAAAGCAAATCTCTCCGAGGTTGCCGTTGGCCCACGTGCGGACGATCCTTGCGCCACTTCCGTCCGCCGCAAAAACCTCCAGCGCATCGCCGAGCGGTTTGGGCGCGGTCACGGAAAGGGTGCGGACGATCAGCGGGCGCATCTCACCGAAAAGTTCGGCCAGCTCCCGCGAATCCGCGACGCCCGGCAGCGAGAGTTCGAGCACCAGCCTGTCGCCATCGACCTGATAGCGCTGGAGATGAAACCGCGCGCGATCGACCAGCTGCGATTCCATGTTGGCCGCGGCCTGCACCGCGTCTCCGGGGCTCACGAAGAAAAATGTGCTGCGCTGGCCGAGTACCCACTCATCCGCAAGGTCGCCCTCGATCTCGAGCTCGGCGTTGTATCTGAGCAGCCCGTTGAAAATCACCCCGGTGACCGAAGCGGCGGCGGAATCGGCGGCTTGGAGCGGATTGAGGGTGACCGGCTCCCCGATGCTGCCGATATACATTTCGTTTTTCTTCTCGGCTGCGACGCGGGAGACCGACCAGAGCGAAAGGGCCGTCACGATGGCCAGCAGGAGGGGAACTCCCAGAATCATGGTGCGCGCGCGGGGCATTCCGCGCATTTTCACCGCTGGAAGGATCTCCGCCAGACAAAATGCCGTACCATCCGGCCTGATTTGCCTTTGCAGACGACCTGCTTCCCGCCTTATTCTACTCCCTCTGATGGTCACGGTAGCAAAGGAAAGGGCGATGGAGCCCGCGGACCTAAAGCATGATGCCGCGCTGCTCGTCCGCGCGTTCCGCATCATGCTGCTGGCGCGCGCCACGGAGGACAAGTTAGCGAGCCTCTATCGCGCCGGCATGATCAAGGGCGGCGTTTTCCTCGGTAAGGGACAGGAAGCGCTGAGCACCGCCTCGGCCATCTTTCTGCAGAAGGGCGACATTTTCGGCCCGCTCATCCGCGACCAGGCTGGGCGCATGGCTTTCGGCGACACCGCGCTCGACACGCTGCGCACCTACCTAGGGTCAGCGAAAGGACCGATGCGCGGGCGCGATGGAAACATCCACCGCGGGCGTCCGAAGGACGGATACTACGCGATGATCAGCCATCTCGGCGCCATGGTGCCGGTGGTCGCAGGAGGACTTTACGCGCGGAGGTTACGCGGCGAGACGGGCGTCGTTGGAGTGACCTCGATCGGCGACGGTGGCACATCGACCGGCGCCTTCCACGAGGGCGTGAATATGGCCGCGGTGGAAAAGTTGCCGCTGGTCGTCGTGGTGGCCAACAATCAATACGCTTACTCCACGCCGAACAACCGGCAGTTCGCCTGCGCCGACCTGCTCGACAAGGCCGCGGGCTACGGCATCGCCGGGCACAAATGCGACGGCACCGACATGTCAGCCTGCCTCGAGACCTTGGGGCAGGCCGTGCGCGCTGCGCGCGATGGACAGGGGCCGCAGATGGTTGTGGCCACGCTGCTGCGCTTGGTCGGCCACGGCGAGCATGACGACTCAAGCTATGTGGACGCCGGCCTCCGCAAGGCCAACGTCGGCCGCGACTGCATCGATGTGGGCAAGCAACAGGTGGAGGAAATGGGTCTGGCTTCGCCGGAAGAAATTGCGGCTTGGGAGGGTGAGGCCCATAGCGAGGTGGAATCTGCGTTGAACAAGGCGCAACGCGAGAAGGGCCCCGACCCGGCTGACGAGGATTGGCGGGCTATCTCCACCGAAAGGCTCGACGACTTGTATTTCGACGGGGAAGAAGAATGAGCGTCACCTACCTTGAGGCCATCCGCGCCGCGCAGGAAAAGGCGCTCGCCGACGACCCGCGCGTTTTCATCTACGGGCAGGATGTCGGCGCTTTCGGGGGCGCATTCAAGGCGACCAAAAATCTGGCCGCGGAATTCCCGGGCCGCGTCATGGACTCCCCGCTGAGCGAGGATGCGATCGTGGGCATGGCGATCGGCGCGGCCATCGAGGGCGCGCGACCGATCGTGGAGATGCAGTTCGCCGACTTCTCGACCTGCGGGCTCAACCAGATCGTCAATCAGGCGGCGACACTTTACTACCGCACCAATGTCCCCTGCCCGATCGTCGTGCGGTTGCCCAGCGGCGGGACGGTCGGCGCTGGACCCTTCCACAGCCAGAGCATGGAGGCGATCTACTCGCATTATCCCGGCCTCGTCGTCATGACGCCCGCCACGGTGGAAGATGCCTACAGCATGCTGCTCGAGGCGGTGGCCATCGATGACCCTGTCATTTTCTGCGAGCACAAGCTGCTCTACTACCATCTCAAGGCCGACAAGCTGCCCGACAGCGCGGTGCCATCCGGCAAAGCGCGCGTGGTGCGCGCCGGCCGCGATGCCACGGTGGTGACCTACAGCGCGATGCTCCACGAGTCCCTGCAAGCCGCGGAAGAATTGGTGGAGGAAGGATGGCAGATCGAGGTGATCGACCTGCGCACGGTCAAACCGCTCGACACCGACACGGTGCTTGCGTCGGTCGCGCGCACGGGACGGTTGCTTGTCGTCGGCGAGGCTTGGCCATGGGGTGGGGTGACGGCGGAAGTCATTTCCCGCGTGGCCACCGAGGGCTTCGGCCTGCTCGATGCCGCTCCCATGCGACTCAACGCGAGGGACACACCCGTCCCTTATCACCCCGATCTCTGGGCGGCACATCGTCCGACAGCCAGCACCGTGGCTGCCCGGCTCCGTCAACTGCTCACCAAGTAATTCCTATGGCCCGTATCCCTCTCCTCATGCCCCAGCTCGGCGAATCAATCGCCGAGGCCACCATCGTCCGCCTTTTCGCCAAACCCGGTGACATGGTGACCGGAGATACCGACGTGATGGAGGTCGAGACGAACAAGGCTGTCATGGGCGTGGTCGCTCCCTGCAGCGGCAAGGTGATGGAGTTGCGAGCCGAATTGGACAAGAGCTACCCCGTGGGATCCACGCTCGGCTATCTCGAAGTCTCCGAGGAGGACGCCGAGCGCATGGGTTACCTCGAGCCGGAGGAAAATGGCAACGTTCAGCCCGCCGGGTCGATGCCAGCCGGTGCGCCGGAAAAACCGAAGAAAAAGCGCGCTTCAAAGCCTGATACTCCGCATCACGACAAGGTGGAGCCCACGATCAAGGGTCTGCCGGTGCCCGCGCACGCGGGCGGCGCCGCCTATCTTTCGCCGCGGATGAAGGCGCGCATGACCGAACTCGGCCTGAGTTCCTCCGACTTGGCCGGAGTGGCTGGCAGCGGCGCGGGCGGGCGCGTCACCATTGAGGATTTCGAGAGGTTCATGGAGAACCTGGTGAAGCAGAAGACCACCGAGGCCTCGTCCATGCGCGTGGCGGTGGCCGATGCGATGCGCCGCAGTTGGACGCGTCCGCTCGCCACCGTGGTGCTGCCCGTTCAACTCGACACCATGCTGGCCCACCGTAAAGCGTCGACCGAGAAGGCGGGCGTATCACTCTACGCCCTGCGCGCACTCGCTGTGGCATTGGCGGAGAACAGCATGCCGGCCGGCCGACTCATCGGCAGCCAGATCGTGCACCCGGGATCGATCGACATCGGGTTCGCCGTTGAGGCCGAAGACGGCGTGCTCGTTCCGGTCATTCGCGAGGCCGACAAGCACAGCTTGGCCGATCTGGTCCCGATGTATGCCCGGTTGGTGGAACTGGCGCGCCAGCGGCGGCTCACACCGGCCGATATGGGCTACTGCATTTCGACCGTGACCAACTACGGCACGTTCGGTCTCACCCTGGCCACGCCAATTCCGCTTCCCGAGCAGACCCTGCTGCTCGGCCTCGGCGCAGGGCGCGTCGTGCCTCTATGGGACAAGGAGACGAAAGAATTTCTGCCGGTCACCGAAGCGCAGTTCACGCTGAGCTTCGACCACCGCGTGCTCGACGGCGGCGCGGCCGGCCGGCTGCTCTCGCGCATCGCGGAGCTACTGGCCCATCCGCAGGAACTCTGATCAGGCGAAGCCGCGCGCCA
>JBAXCT010000063.1:0-9972 GCA_037141375.1 Chthoniobacterales bacterium
GGAAGAACGAGGAATTTTATCTTGGGCGAGACCGTTACCTCCCGGAGTGCAAACCAGACCGCCAAAGCCAGAGCAACTACACCGAGCGGCCCGACGGAACCCGCGGCCGCGGCCAGAACAACGGGAAAACGCGACCAATCAATAAGGAGCGCGGTTGCCATCGTGTTCCCGATGAAATGCACCCACCCATGATCCGAGTTCCATGCCAGCAAAGCCGAGAAGACGATGAGGGGAGGAATGCATGCCAGCCAAAAGCCAGGTCTCGCGAGCCGAGGTCTCCATCGGTGCGAAGCTATCATGGCTAGAAAAATGGCGGGCAGCGGCAACCATGCCCCGTAGGAAAAAAACAGACCGCAGGCCAGGACACACCCGGCCACCAACCACCAGAGCACCGAGTTTTTATCCAATCCGCGCCAAGCGCACGCGAGCGCACCGAGTGCGGAGGCGGTCAAGGGGAGAGCAGAGTCAGGCTCGAGTGTGGCATGGTTGAAGACCGGAAGGATATTTAGCAGCACGGCGAGAGAAGCCGCTGACCGCGGTCCAGCCATCGGGAGCACCAGGGAGTAAAGAGCCAGCGTGGCAACCATGGCATAGATGGGCCAAAAAAAGGCTGCACCTAGTGCGTTGGCGCCAAACATGGAAACACCGAGTGCAACGCTAAGGGCGGTTCCTCCCGGCCCGTCAAAGTAAGCGACCGAAGGGATTGTGCCGCAGATCGCAAGGTAGGCGTTCCCCGGAGAGAGCGGCAGCCCCAGATTCCATGACCACCGCAGCGCGGTGAGGGCAGACAATAAGCAAAGAAGCGCCAAGCGCGGATTCATGATATTCACTCAAATAGACTGCGATGCTTTGCCGCGAGCAGCGGCGCCATCCGTGGTCCAAAACGGACCCACAGCCAATTGTACAAACGAAGAAGGATGCTGGTGAGGGCGATGGATAAAAGAGCGCTTATCACGACATCGGAAGGCCAGTGAGAACCAGTCATGACCCGCGAAAGTGCGACGCTGGCGGCAAGAATGAAAAATGACGCTCCTCGCATCCCATAAAAAGCTGCCAAAATTGTCGCGAAACAGAACATGTTGGACGCATGGCCAGAGGGAAAGGAACGCCCGCGCGGCGGGTTCTTGTCAGGCGATCCGGGCTTGACGCGAATCGGATAGAGCAGGGCCAATATTCGGGGGCGGATTGGCGCGAGGTTGATGGAGCGGGAGTCCGCGACCATGTCGGTGGGGCGCGGACGACCAAAAGCATGTTTGAGCGGGTTGACAAATGCGGCCTCGATGAGAACCAACGAGAGTAAAAGGCAAGCTAGCATGGCCCGAGCGCGGAATCCCCCGCGCCAAGCGACGAGCAACCCGGCGACGATCATCAAGGGCAGCCAAAAGTCGAAGCTGGAAAGCACGGCCATCAACGTGTCCAGCCATGCGTGCCCTCGGTCGGCATTGAGAAAGAGGAACAGTCTCTGGTCGAGGGCAGAGGGCATATGTGCTAGTGTTGGTGGAACCTGCGAATGAAACAAGGCGCGATGAGACATTTGGCCGCGGTTATGGCAGCTATTTTGGCTGCCAGTGATCTTTCCGCCGAGGGAAATGGACCAGACCCCCAAGAGCTTTTGCGGGTGGCCAGAATGGCGTCGACGGATAAAAATGCCGAAGTGAGTGGTCAATTGAGGGCGGGGAAGCAGACCACCCCCTTCACGCTCAAGGTCAGCTACGGACGATTGCGCTTTTCTTTCGATGCTCCGCCTCACGTTCTTGAGGTGCGGTTGGGTGATGATTCCTCCGGGGTTTACGATGAAAAGGGGCGCCCGCTGCAAAAAGGCATGCAGGAACCGGTCGCAGAGGGGTCAGGCGTGACCGCGGAGGACCTGTCCTTGGGTTTTCTTTACTGGCCCGATGCGCGCGTGATGGAAAAAGAGAAGGTGCGCACCCGTCCAACGTGGAAAATCGAGTTGCGGCCGGGGAGGGGAGGTTCAGAATTTGCCGTCGTGCGTGTCTGGCTTGATGAGGACAGCGGGGCGCTGATGCGCATCGAAGGATACGATTGGCAGGGCAAACTCCTTCGGCGGTTCGAAGTCGTCTCTGGTCAGCGCATCGACGGCCAGTGGATGCTGAAGCAGATGCGCATTGAGAGGTTTGGTCCGGATGATGGAAACCGCCCAATGGATCGCTCCTACTTGGAGATCACCGGCAAAGCGGAAGGGTAAAGACGTCAGTTTAAGGTTCTCATGGCAGGGGAAATAAACCAATCTTGAGTTATGCCGACAGGTTTATCCGTCCCTACAGCTTGGCAGAGAAAGGTGTGGTTTGGCGCTCTGACCGCGCTGTCCATTGCGGTTATCGTTGCGCTCATTGCTTTGGTCGGCACGCTGGTGATTCGGTGCGTTGCGTTTTTGCAGCCATTGCTTATCCCCGTTGTCACCGCGGTCATCTTGGCTTATCTGCTCCAGCCGATTGTCACGAAATTCTGCGCTTGGGGCATGAACAGAACACTTGCCGTCATTCTCCTTCTTTTCCTTTTGGCTGCAGGACTGGCCGGCGTCGTGATCTGGGTTGCTCCTTCCATCTCGAACCAGGCGGTCGAGTTTGGGAAGGCCCTGCCGGATCACACCGCACGCGGCGAGAGGTTGTTGCTCTCCTCGCTAGAGTGGGTGCGCAGCTTGCGCCAGCGGTTTGATCCGCCGGCAGCAGCCGATGCCGAGCGGACAATCCGCAATGAAGTATGGGCGTTGGCTGGAAGCTATATTCAGGCGACGACCGATTGGCTGCAGCGCAAGCTGCCCGATTTTGTCACAGCTGGTGGAATCTTCTTGCGGCAGAGCGTTGGCGGGGTTCTCGGCTTCGCTGGCGTTGTCCTCAGCCTGCTTCTCGTGCCAATCTTTCTGTTTTTTTTCCTCAAGGACTCAGCTGGCTTGGCACGAGATTGGCGGCAGTACATCCCACTTCCAGACTCGCCAATCAAAGAGGAAGTCGCCTCTCTCTTCGATGAGATCAATAACTACCTCGTCCGCTACTTCCGCGGGCAGTTCATGGTCAGCCTGATTGATGGTGCTCTGATTGGAACAGCCCTCATGATCATGGGCCTCAATTTTTCGCTGCTGATCGGACTCAGCGTCGGGATTTTGGCGATGATCCCGTACTTGGGAATAATCATCTGCTGGGTGCCGGCAGTGCTTATTGCGGCAACACAGTTCGGCGACTGGTATCATCCCTTGATTGTCACCATCATTTTTCTGGCGATGAACAATCTTGAGGGATTCTTCATTGCCCCGCGCATCGTGGGGGAATCAGTGAGCCTGAGCCCACTCACGGTTATCCTTTCCGTTCTCATCTGGAGCCTTGTGCTCGGAGGACTGCTCGGCGCGCTTCTCGCGGTGCCCCTCACGGCGACCATCAAGGTGCTGCTTCAGCGCTATGTGTGGCACCAGCGGATCTGAACCCGGTTAATTTACTCCGGCGAGGCGCCGTACAAGGTTTTCCCACTCCCCTCGTCCGCGCAGAATCTCAATTTCCACGCGGAGAAAAAGCATCGGCACGCAAGGGTTGTCAATTTCGGGAAAGCGAACAGCGTCCTTCTCCGTTGTGACTAGCGCGTCGAGGGATCGTCGATCGCACCACTCCAAAAAACGCAGGATTTCTTTCTTGGTAAACCGGTGATGGTCCGCGAATGACTTGGTGATCTCGACCTTTGCGCCCAGCCGTCTCACGGCCTCTTCAAAGCTCTCGGGGCGAGCGATGCCGCTCATCGCCCCGACAAAGCGTCCGTCAAGGTGGTCGACGGGAAATTGCTGCCCGCTGACGATATCCTGCCAATAGCGAGGAACGTGGTCGCATTCGATGATGGCAGCAGTGCGGTTGAGGCGGCGCAATCTGCTGATGAGCTGAAAATCAGGCTGCGGGGCGCTTTTGGTGATGATGATGAAGGAGGCGCGGCGGAGATTGCCGGGCGGTTCTCGCAGGGTGCCGCGGGGCAGGAGTCGCTCATTGCCGAAGGGTGATTGCCGATCAACCAAAACAACATCAAGCTGGTGGCGAAGACGCTGGTACTGCAGCCCGTCGTCCAGAAGCATGATGTCGGTGTCGAAGTGCCGCAGCGCATGCAGCCCACTTTTTACCCGGTCTTTGTCGACTAAGACACAGACGCCGGGAAGATTCTTGGCAAGCATATGCGGTTCATCGCCAGCGAGCCTTGAGTCGAGCAACACTCGATTGCCGTCGGAAACAATACGCGGGGGAAAAAGATCGAGGGACTTGAAAAGTTTGTTGCGCAGGCGCTGCATGAATGGCCGAGGAACACTTTTGTATCCGCGGCTGAGGATCGCCACCCGCCGCCCCCGTTTTTGTAGCTCCCGCGCCAGCATCTCCGCAACAGGCGTCTTGCCTGTTCCTCCAACCGTCAAGTTCCCGATGCTGACGACAGGGCAGCCGAGTTCCTGGGACCGGAAGAGTCTGCCGCGGTAGAGGGCCAATCGCAGTTGAACTGCTCGGCCGTAAATAAGGGACAAGCATCCCAGGACCATTTTGAGTACGTTAGCGCGGCCGCCTTCTTTCCGCTCGAGGATGACGTCCACGGCGTAGCGCTCGAAGCGTTCTAGGACAACGCGCATCAGTCGGCGATGGACACCCCGCGGTTGTCGGCCGCGAGAACCAAAACGCGTGCAGCCGGCAATACTGACTGCATGGCGTGAGCAACGCGGTCAGGATCGTCGAGAGTCACCCCGCAGACGGCTGAGCCAGATCCACTAAGGTATCCACCCAACGCTCCCGCCGCCACGGCGGCGTTGACCGCCGGACGCAGGTGCGGGTTGAGCTGTTCGCGATAAGGCTCGTGAAGCCAGTCCCGGAAGGAGTCGCGTAGAAGCTGATATCGTTGTGAAACAAATGCGGCCGTGATCATTGCGGCGTGAGCGGTCGATTGCGCGGCATCCATTCGGGCGATATTTGTAGGAAGCTGGGCGCGGGAAGCGCCTGTTTCCAACTCGGCATCTGGAATGAGCAAAACAAATCGTATTTCTGGGGCGATCTCGCAGCGGAAGTAGACATAGTCTGGGCGGGCTGCGGTGAATCCGCCGAAAGCGGCTGGGGCAGCATTGTCGGGATGGCCTTCAAGTTCCGCACATAATCGATAAAGGGTCTCCGAAGCGAGAGGCTTGCCGTCCAACTCATTCAGGCCGTGCAGAAGGCCAAGACGGACCGCAACACTGCTGCCCAGTCCTCGCGAGCGTGGAATCTCGCCGCCAATAGACCAGTCAAAATCGAAGGGCGCTTTGCCGGACGAGCGGAAATAGGCGGCCGCGGCTTCCATTCCCATGGGATCATGTCGTGAAGGCGTTCCACGCCGGACGGAGACCTGATTGTAGAGAGAGAGGGCAACTCCCAAACAATCGAAGCCAGGACCAAGATTGGCGCTGGTGGCCGGAACGCGGACGGTAATGTGATCCATGCTTGCGAATGCAGTTTGACGCAAAAGCCTCACTCTTGCATCAGATTTTCTGATTCCTCGGAGAGTTTGCTTGCCGCAAGGGCATCGGAGAGGCGAAAAAAGATACTTTTTATGGCACTACCTCACGAAACTCTCTCCTTGGCCGCGCGTGATGCGCGCGGACTCGCCATCGATGCCGTCGCCGCCTGCAAATCTGGGCACCTAGGCTTGCCCTTAGGTTGCGCCGAGATCGGCGCTGTTTTGTTCGGAACCGCGTTGCATTACGATCCCAAAGACCCTCGATGGCTCAATCGTGACCGATTCATCCTGTCAGCCGGTCATGGCAGCATGTTTTTATATGCGTGGCTGCATCTGGCCGGTTTCGAGCTTCCCTTAGAGCAGGTGAAAAGGTTCCGCCAACTAGGCAGCATGACACCCGGCCATCCCGAGTTTGGTGAGACCCCCGGCGTGGAAAGCACCACAGGCCCGCTCGGCCAAGGCGTAGGCAATGCTGTGGGCTTTGCGATTTCCGGAATGATGAGTGCGGCCCGCTTCAATACACCGGAGCACTGCATTCTCGATCACAAGGTAGTTTGTCTGGCGGGTGACGGTTGTTTGCAGGAAGGCGTGGCCAGCGAGGCCTGCGCGCTGGCCGGGCACCTTCAGTTGGACAACCTGATCCTTATTTACGACGCCAACAACGTCACACTGGATGCCATGGCTCTTTATACGCAGAGCGAGGACACCGCCGGACGCTTCAAGTCCTATGGCTGGGACGTGCAGGAGGTTGACGGGCAAAACATGGACCAGTTTTTCTCTGCCTACGAAAGGGCGAGGAATGCTACGGGCAAGCCTCAGCTGATCATTGCCAAGACGCTCATTGGCAAAGGTATCCCCGAGGTGGCTGGGACAAGCAAGGCGCACGGCGAAGGCGGCGTGGCTTTTGCCGAGTCGGCGCGCAAAGGACTCGGACTGCCCGATGAAAAGTTTCATGTGTCGGAGGAGGTGAGGGTGTTTTTCGTCCGCCACGCGGAGGAATTGAAGTTGGCGCGGACAGATTGGCAGAAGCGCTATGATTCTTGGAAAAAATCCAATCTGGAGCTTGCCTCCGAACTGGAGGACGCGATCGCAAAAAAATCGCCTGACCTGCTTAAGTCTATTCCGAATTATCCTGCCGACGGACCCGACGTGGCTACGAGAAAAGCGGCAAGTGATGTGCTCCAGCATGTGGCGAAGGCTTTGCCGATGGTTATCAGCGGAAGTGCTGATCTCCATGGATCCACGCTCAACTACATCAAGGACGGCGGTGATTTTGACGCGAGGAACCGCGCCGGACGGAACATCCGGTTCGGTATACGGGAGCATGGGATGGCAGCTATTCTCAACGGATTGGCTTATGACGGCATTATCCATGCCAGCGGCGCCACGTTTTTGGTGTTCAGTGATTATGCGAGGCCCTCAATACGGGTCGCCGCGCTGTCGCACCTCCCTGTAGTTTATATTTTTACTCATGATTCCGTAGGCGTAGGAGAGGACGGACCAACGCACCAGCCCGTCGAGGCGGTGGCTGCACTGCGCGCCATTCCGAATCTCGACGTCATTCGCCCGGCAGACCCGGCCGAAACCGCAGGAGCCTTTGCTGCAGCTTTTGAGCGCAAGGACGGCCCTACTTTGCTGGCCCTCTCCCGGCAGGTGCTGCCGACGTTGCGACAAATCCCTGAAGAAACAGCCCGAGAGGGCGTCCTTCGCGGGGCCTACGTGGCCCGCCGTGAGACCGGCGCGCTCCGACTTTTGCTTTTAGCCACGGGCAGCGAACTGCACGTCGCCCTCGAGGCCGCTGAGAAGATCGGACCAGGGGTGAGAGTGGTCTCCATGCCATGTCTCGAGCGCTTCGATCGCCAGCCTGCATCTTACCGGGACGAACTGCTGCCGCCCTCCTGCGACCTTCGGGTCTCCATCGAGGCCGGAGTCAGCCAACCGTGGTTCAAGTACGTCGGCCGCACAGGCCGCGTCATAGGAATCGACCGCTTCGGGCTCAGCGCGCCCGGCGGTTCCGTGCTGCAGGCCCTTGGCATCAGCATCGACGCTATAATCCAAGCTGCTGGGGAACTTTCCGCGGCAAGCTGAGATGCTGCGCTGGGTTGCGGCAGCGATGATGTCAACCGCTGCTTCGAATTTTGCACAGGGCAGCACGCCCGGCGAGTTTGTCCCGCTATGGGCCAAGCATGCGGTCTGGTATCAGATTTTCCCGGAACGCTTCCGTAATGGGGATACGTCCAATGACCCCACCAAGACCGACATCGAGGGGGCTTTTCCCAACGAGCCCGACATGCCGTGGCAGATTCACCCTTGGACGTCGGATTGGTACAAGCGTCAGCGGTGGGAGAGTTCCGAAAAGAGGCCTTTCCACGATTTGATCCAGCGACGCCGTTACGGCGGAGATCTGCAGGGAGTGATCGACAAACTCGACTACCTGCATGACTTGGGGATCAATGCCATTTATTTGAACCCGGTTTTCGAATCGCCATCAGCCCACAAATACGACGGCTTGAGTTACCATCACATCGACCCGAACTTCGGTCCGGATCCCCAAGGCGACCGAAGGATGATGGCACGGGAGAATCCGGGCGACCCGAAGACATGGGTCTGGACCTCTGCCGACAGGTTGGCTGTTCGCATGATTAAAGAGGCCCACGCGATGGGTATCCGCGTGATCTTTGACGGAGTCTTCAACCACATGGGGTGGCGGAGTTGGCCCTTCCGCGACGTGATAGAAAAGCAAGCCGCCTCGCCCTACGCAGACTGGTTCGCAGTCAAGTCTTGGCGTGATGAACAGACCGGAGTGGATTTTGACTACAGCGGGTGGTTCGGCCACGCGACACTTCCGGAGTTTCGGGAGGATGAACAAGGTATTGTGGCTGGGCCGAGCGAATATATTTTTGCGGCTACGCGCCGGTGGATGGATCCGGATGGTGACGGCAAAGCCTCGGACGGGATCGACGGTTGGCGCCTTGATGTCGCGTTTTGCGTCGCACACCCCTTCTGGAAAAAGTGGCGCAAAATGGTCAAGCTCATTAATTCCGAGGCCTATCTCACCGCTGAGCTCATCGACCCGATCCCGAAGATTCGCCCGTATTTAGAGGGCGATGAATTTGATGCCGTAATGAATTATAATTTTGCCTTCGCCTGCTCGAAATATTTCTCCGAGGAGAAGTCGCAGATCAAAACAAGTGAATTTGACCTGAGACTGCGGAAATTGCGCGAGGCGTTCCCTCCCGGGGTGTCCGAGGTTCAGCAGAACCTGTTCGGAAGCCACGACACAGACCGTATCGGCTCGCACATTGTGAACCGCGACCGGGCAAAGACAGACGACTGGTCGGGATACTTCGAGTTTTCCAAGGCAAAGAGCGGCAACTACGACACGAGAAAACCGACTGAGGACGAGTTGAAGTCACAAAAGCTCTTCGCCGTCCTGCAGATGACCTATGTCGGCGCGCCGATGATTTACTACGGAGACGAAGTCGGTATGTGGGGGGCTAACGACCCTGACTGCCGCAAGCCGATGGTCTGGGCGGACATGATTTACGAGGATGAATCGACACTGCCAGACGGATCGACCAAGCCGTCGGGCGACCCCGTTTCGGTGAACCGAGACCTTTTTGACCACTACCGCCGCTTGATCAGATTGCGTAACGAATTGCCTTCGCTGCGCACAGGAACCTTCGAGACCATAGCAGCTGATGATGAGCGAAAGATTTACGGATTCCGGCGCAAGCTCGGCGATGACGAGGTTCTCGTCGTGTTGAACAACTCGGACAGCGAACAGGGTGTGATCCTCGAGACCAAGGGGGCTTGGCGGGATCGTCTTTCTGGAGCCGATCTCTCGAGCGGAGAGGATGGAAAACTCCGAGTCACCTTGTCCGGGCGCGGCGCCTCGATTCTGACAAGACCGTAGCCCGAAGATGGCATGCGTCCCATGCCATCGTCTTGCTTTTAGAAAAAGAAAGGGATCCCTTGGGCGGCGAAGGCGGCCTTCTCCTCCGCGAGATATTTGTCGGCCAAGCGGTCGAACCCGCCTTCGGAACGGAACTCTTGCAGGAAGGTGTTAACCGAGGAACGAAGCTCGTTTTCGTCCAAACGTAGCGCCACTGCCCACGATTCGGTCTGCAATGGGGCGAGGAGGGCCCGCGTCGTCTCGGGGTTGCGGCGGGCGTTTTGGAAGACAGACATCTGGTCATAGATGAAAGCATCAGCCTTGCCTTGGACAACCTCTAGAACGCAGGCATTTTCTTTTTCCAGTGTCAGGATGCGGGCCCTCTTGATGCTCTGCCGGGAAAACATCTCCCCTGTGGTGCCTTGGCGGACAACGATGGTATTGCCGGCTTGATCGAGGGACGCCAAATCCGAAGCAGAACCAGCCCGAGGCACCAAGGCGCCGAGCCCTGTGGTAAGATAGGGATCCGAAAACGCAACCGCTTTGGCCCGCTCCGGGGTCGCAGTCATTGAGGAGATGATCAAGTCGATCTTGCGGGACTTTAGAGAGGGTATCAA
>JBAXCT010000064.1:0-9916 GCA_037141375.1 Chthoniobacterales bacterium
CGCATGCGCAACTGGATCCGCGAGCGCGTCGAGAACCGCGGCAACGGCAACCGCAAGGACGCCGTTCTGCACCGCGCCATCCTGCTCCAGCTCTACGAGGCGGAAACCTTCGAGCACTTCATGCACACGCGCTACGTCGGGCAGAAACGCTTTTCGCTCGAGGGGGCCGAGTCGTTGCTCGTCATCCTCGACACCGTGCTGCAGCGCTGCCAGCAGAGCGGCATCCGGGAGATCGTCATGGGCATGGCCCACCGGGGGCGCCTCAACGTGCTGGCCAATTTCCTCAACAAGCCGCTCACCGTCATCTTCAACGAGTTCTCGGAGAACTTCATCCCCGAGGTGGTCGGCGGCAACGGCGACGTGAAATACCACCTCGGCTACCTCGCCGAGCGCAGCACCGCCACGGGTTACAAGGTCAGCGTGCGTCTGGCCGCCAACCCGAGCCACCTCGAGGCGGTCAACCCGGTTGTCGAGGGCATGGCCCGTGCGCGGCAACGGATCCTCGACGATACGCAGAGCCGCAAGAAAGTCCTGCCGCTGCTCATCCACGGCGACGCGGCGTTCGCGGGGCAGGGGGTCGTGGCCGAGGTTTTCAACATGTCGCAGCTCCCCGGCTACAAAACCGGTGGTACTCTCCACATTGTGGTCAACAACCAGATCGGTTTCACCACGCTTCCGGCCGATGCGCGCTCCAGCCTCTACGCGACCGATGTGGCCAAGATGATCGAGGCGCCGATCTTCCATGTGAACGGCGAGGACCCGCTGGCCGTGGCGACCGTTGCGCAGATCGCCCTCGATTTCCGGCAGGAGTTCGGGCGCGATGTGGTCATCGACCTCTTCTGCTACCGGAGGCACGGGCACAACGAGGGTGACGAACCGACCTTCACCCAGCCCTATCTCTACAGCACGATCCAGAAGCATCCGCTGGCCAGCGAGATTTTTGTGAGGGAACTGAATGCTCTCGGCACGCTCACGACCGAGGAGGCCGCGGGGATCAAGGCCGAAGCGGCCCGCGATCTCGAGGAGGCGTTCGATATTGTCAAAAAGAGCGAGAGCGAGCGCCGCGAGGGCGGAAGCTTCGCCGGTTCGACCGCGGTCTTCCAGCCGCCATATTCCTACGAACCGGTGCACACCGAGATCACCCCGGCCATGGTCAAGGAGATCGTTGAGGGGCTTTGCCGCGTACCGGAAGATTTCAACCTTTTGCCCAAGGTTCGACGCATGCTCATCGAACGTCGCTTGGAAATCCTCAAGGACGGTGGTCCTTACGACTGGGCGTTTTCCGAGGCCTTGGCCTTCGGTTCTCTGCTCCTCGAGGGAACTCCTGTGCGTCTTTCCGGACAGGACAGCCGCCGCGGGACCTTCAGCCAGCGGCATTCCGTTTTTTACGACGCGGAAAACAAAGAGGACTTCATTCCTCTGAATCACCTGAAGCTCGGGCATCAGGAGCGGTTCTGCGTTTACAACAGCCTGCTCAGCGAGGCCGCTGTGCTCGGCTTCGACTACGGTTACTCGCTCGACTACCCGTCGATGCTTTGTCTCTGGGAGGCTCAGTTCGGTGACTTCGTCAATGGCGCGCAGGTCATCATCGACCAGTTCATCGCCTCGGCCGAATCCAAGTGGCAGCGTCCAAGTTCGCTCGTCCTGCTCCTGCCGCACGGGTACGAAGGTCAAGGCCCTGAGCACTCGAGCGCGCGGCTCGAGCGGTTTCTTCAGCTTTGCGCGGACAACAACATGCAGGTATGCAACCTCACCACGCCGGCGCAGTATTTCCACGCCTTGCGCCGCCAGATCCACCGCGACTGCCGCAAGCCGCTCGTCATCATGACGCCCAAGAGCCTCCTGCGCCATCCGCTGGCCGTATCGCGCGAGAGCGACTTCACCGAGGGGCGCTTTTTCGCGATCATGGCCGACCCGCTCCCGCCGGATCCTGCACCCGTCAAACGCATGATTCTTTGCTCCGGCAAAGTTTACTACGACCTGAAGTCCGAGCAGGAAAAACGCGGGGCGAACGATGCGACGATACTGCGCGTCGAGCAACTCTATCCGCTGCACGTGGAAAAAATCAAACGCATCGCTAGTCTCTGCCCGAACTTGCAGAGGGTGGTCTGGTGCCAGGAAGAACCCAAAAATATGGGCGCCTGGTTTTATATGTCGGCGCAGCTACGAGAACTCCTCGGCTGCAACATATCTTATGCGGGGCGCCCGGAGAGCCCGAGCCCGGCTGTCGGTTCCCTTGCCGTGCACCGCCTGCAGCAGGCGGAACTCGTCAGCCGCGCATTTGAAGTATAGTAAAGACCACGCGCCATGAGTACGGACATCAAGGTCCCCGCTGTCGGGGAGTCAATATCTTCGGGGATTATCTCCCTTTGGCACCGCAATGACGGCGAGTACGTCCGCGCGGGCGATGCCCTCTTCACCCTCGATACCGACAAGGTTTCCACCGAAGTCGCCGCGACGGCTGCAGGCCTCGTGCGCATCGCCGTTCCGGCCGACCGCGAAGTCAAAATAGGCGAGGTGGTTGGCCATATCGAGTCCGCCGCGGAACCTGCCGCCCCGGTCCTGCCCGCTGCATCGCCGGCTCCCGCCGCCGCAGCAAAAAAAGAGACCGCGAAAAAAGAGGCCTCTGCACCAGCGCCTCCGCCCGCCGCTTCCGCTCCATCGATGCCGGTCCGGCTCGAACCGCAGGATCGCCGCGTCACGCGCAAAAAACTTTCCCCTCTGCGCAAAAAGATTTCCACCCAGTTGGTGGCCGCGCAACGCAATGCCGCCATCCTGACCACATTCAACGAATGCGACATGTCCGCCGTGATGAAGCTGCGCGGCGACGTGCAGGAGGGCTTCCAGTCCAGATACGGGGTGAAGCTCGGCTTCATGTCTTTTTTCATCAAGGCTGTGGTCGATGGGCTCAAGGCCGAACCGCAGCTCAACTCGCGGCTCGACGGCGACGAACTGGTCCATAACCATTTTTACGATATAGGCGTGGCGGTCGGCACCGAGCGAGGGCTCATCGTTCCGGTCATTCGTGACGCGGACCGCAAAACTTTTGCCGAATTGGAGCAGGATCTCGCTTACTACGCAAAAAAAGCACGCGAGGGCGCCATCACCATCGATGATCTGCAGGGTGGCGTCTTCACCATCTCCAACGGCGGCGTCTACGGCTCGCTCATGAGCACGCCGATCCTCAATCCGCCGCAGAGCGGGATCCTTGGCATGCACAAAATCCAGGATCGTCCCGTGGCCGTCGCCGGGCAGATTGTCATCCGCCCGATGATGTATCTTGCGCTCAGTTACGATCACCGTGTGGTGGATGGAAAAGAGGCGGTCACTTTTCTCGTCCGCGTCAAGGAAGCCGTCGAAAATCCATTCCGTCTTTTCCTCGAGGGTCGGTGATGAGGGCGCTGACGGCGGCCTTGGCCCTGGCGTTCTGCCCCGGCCTGACGTCGCACGCGGCTCCCCCTCCGGAGCAGGGCCCCCTGCTTGCCCAGCGTCGCCTTGCCTCGGTTCTTCGCCGGGGAGCGCAGCTTTACGATGCGGGTGAATACCAAGCGGCGGCAGACTTTCTCTCCGGTGTCTCCCAGCCCGAGGCCGGCGACCTCGCCTTGCTCAATCTGCGCGGTGCGATAGGGAGCAAACTTGGAAAATTCGACGAGGCGCAGAAAATCTTCAGCGAGATCCTTGCGGCTGATCCAACCTATTTTCCCGCAGGCTTCAATCTCGGCGAGGCCAAGTTCCTTCAGGAAGATTACCGCGGGGCGCTGGAAATCTTCGAAGAACTGCATCGCCGTGATCAGGGCAACGAGCTTGTGCGTTTTAACATGTCGCTGTGCTTCCTTCAGCTTGGGAACACGCAGGATGCGGACAAAATGTTGGCCTCACTCTACCCGCTGGGATCAACCCCCGCCTGGTACTACGCGCAGGTCGTGCTGCTCCGGCGCAAAAATGACGAGAGCGGAGCGCAGAAACATCTGCGCGCGGCCCATTCCATTTTCGGGGAGAAGGATTGCCGGATTTTCGACGAAGTGCTCGCTGCGCACCATCCTTGAACAAACTTAGGGCGCCTTCGCGCGGGGTGTGCGGTAATAGTCGTATCGGCCGCGCACCGATGCCACGTAAGCTTTCGTGCTAGGAATATCCATCGCGCGATTCAGCTCATCCGCACTCATCTGCAGCCCTCCCGCCCAACGCTTCACACGACTGCGTCCCGCGTTGTATTCACCGAGGGCAAAAGGCAGTGGATCCTCTTGGGACGCCCAGTGCCGCAAAGCCTGCGCCAGATACCAGGCCCCCACCTCAATGTTGGTTTTCGGGTCGAGCAGATCTGCGGGAGAGAAAGTCTCTATATTTTCCGCCGCCACCCAGTCCTGCGCCGCAGGTTCGGTGACCTGCATGAGTCCGCGTTCGCCATGGGCGCCGAGTTTGTCCGGTTGGAATCGGCTCTCCTGCCAGATGATCGACTTGAGCAGAAGGGGGTCGACACCATGCCTAGCTGCGACTGCCGTGATTTCGGAGTTGTAGGCATCGTAGCGGCCGAACGCGGCCAACTCGCCCAAGCGATAAGCCGGGTCACCGGAGGAAAGAAGGACCCAGGCTGCCGCGCCCGCGAGGGCGAGCAGGAGCAAAGAGATGGTGAGGAGGATGCGGCGGGTCACTGACATGCAGGCTAATCGAGTCCTGTCATCGCATCCAGCGCTAGGCGATGCCGCAGGACCGGATGGCTTCAGCGCCAAAGCGACTCGTAATTTTCAGCCAGACGCGCTGTGGCCTGCGGATCGGGAATAATTTCCACGAGACGCGGCCGGCCCTGCGGCCACGGATCCTGCGGATGGCGCACGATGCCGTAGTGCCAGCCGAACATTTCCGCCCAGCCATGCAGACGCAGTTCGTGCGCGTTGAGAAACGCACGGCGGCCGAACATCCGATCGAAAATTTTTCCTCCGCCGTTGTTCACGACGGCGATGGTTATGTCCGTTCCGTCCAGCTGCGCTGCCGGCCAGAGGCCGGCCAGGTCGTAAAGCGCCGACAGGTCGCCGAGCAAAGCGGCGGTCGGCCGGCCTTGACCTGCCAAGCCGAGCGTCGTTGAGACAAGGCCGTCGATACCGTTCACGCCGCGGTTGGCGAAAAAGATACGGTCTTCCGCCTCTCGCGGCGCGGCCAGATCCCACTCCCTCAACGGCAAGCTGTTGCCGAGCATGATTCGCGTGTCGGATGCAAAGTGGTTCGAGGCTGCGCGAACCAGCGATGTCTCACTGCAGGGTTCCTCGTCCAGAAATGCGAGTAGCGCCGCGGCGCAGGATCGGTCGCGTGCGAGCAGCGCGCCGTTGTCACCCCCCGGAGGAGCATTATCCGAGGAGAGCCGCCTAAATGAGGTGAGGGGAATGAGGGGCGAGCGGCGGGCCAGACCGCAAAAATTCGCGCGAGCGATGTGCAGGACAGGCCTTTTATCCGTATCGAGTTCACGCCACAGCCTCGGTGTCGGCACGCCGCCGATGCGCAGAAAGCCGTCGCATGCCTCGCGGCACTCTGCGGTGAGAAGGATGCGTTCCCCGGCATGGAGTCCGAACTCCTGCAGGTTGCTATGGCCCCGCAACTGAGACACGGCCTCGAGGTAGATCGGGCTGGAAAGCGAAGCCAGCCATGGTGCAACGTCGCACGCTTCATCTTTTGTCAGTGATGAAACCATCACCAGCGGATTACGGACGCGCGCGAAAAAATCTTCCCAGGCCTCAAGCACCTCGCTCTCGTCCATCCAAGTCTCCGAGGAAGGGTCCGCGTGCGTTTCATCGGCGGGAGTTACGAGCGGCTCATCGTCGACAAGAGGCTCGTCGAAGCAGACATTGAGATGGACAGGGCCGGGCGGCAGGATTCCGAACTGGCCCGGCTCGTCAATATCGATGACCGGGATATGGCATGCGGTGAAGAGCCCAGGCTGGTCGATCGTTTGCGGTGCGCCTGTCCCGCGCAGTCTCCGCGGGCGATCCGCGGTCACGGCGATCAGCGGCCATCCGCCATGGATAGCCTCCAGCATGGCGGGCAGCAATTCGGCGGCGGCTGTTCCCGAAGTGGTGATGACCGCGACCGCTCTGCCATCGCGCCGGGCGCGGCCGAGGGCGAAGAAGCCGGCGCTTCGCTCTTCGAAAAAAGAGACCAGATCGAAACGGGGTGCGGCTGCTTCGGCAGCGAGCACCAATGGTGCATTGCGCGCGCCCGGGCACACGCACAATGTCCTCACGCCAGCGCGGTGGAGGGCAGCGAGGATTTCCCACGCCATCGCACGATTCACGGCGGCCGCGTTCAAAGCCCGAGATTCCCGCGCGAGGCCGAGAGTTTGAGGTGCAACTCGGCCACCTCGCGCGCCAATTTGCTGCCCGGCACCAAGCCGCAACCTGCCCCGCAACGGGATCCTCTCTCATCCCACTGGACCTGGCGGATGGCGACGACGCAGCGGGCTGCTTCACCCGGAAGAACAAGCCCGAATGGTGCGCCGAAAAACCCGCGTGGGGCGGTGTCGATCTGCGGCAGGAGTTCGCGCCAGGCGTCACGAGGCGAGGTGCCGACCGCGGGTGTGGGGTGCAGACGGCCGATGAGTTCATCGAAGGAGACTGCGTGGCCGGGAGTGACCCTGAGATCGGTGCGCAAGTGCGAGAGCATGCCGACGCGCCAGAGCCGTGTGGCGCCTTTTGACACTAGACCGAGTGGAGCGAGTTGTTCGGCAAGATCATCGAGGACCAAACGGTGCTCTGTGCGCTCCTTCGGATCTTCCATCATTTCCTCGGGCGTGCTATCCGCCCTCGCCGTGCCGGCCACCGCGACGGTGTGTATCTCCACGCCGTCGTTTTCGAACAAGAGTTCCGGCGAAGCACCCACCATCCCTCCGGCTGCATCCCAGCAACCGTAGGGCATCAAGCCCGAGGGCAGATTGGCCAGAGCGCGCAAGGCTCGCTCGCGGTCTGCCGCATCCAAGGGGTGCGCCTTGGTTGCAAAAACGGCAGGCACAGCCTTACTCACCCGGCCCGCGGCCAACTCATCCTCCACTCGGGCAAAAGCCGCCGCAAAAAGATTTTCGTCGAAAGTCTGCCAGGCGGGCGTGGCTGCTCCCGGTTGCAGTTGCTGGGCCAGGCTGTCGGGCGTGACCGCAGCGGCGTGCGGATAAATGCGCCATGGTGCGGGATCGCGCAGATAAAAATCGGGGGCGTAGAATGAGGGTTGCTCCGGGTGAGGTCGCGCCGCATGCACCGGGTCGCCCCACGCAATGATCCACCGGTCTTCGCTCCAAGCGAGGACTGCCCCGCTGAGAAGGAAGGACCGTATGGTTTCCCCGCTGGGCACGGAGTGCGGCAGGTGCTTGAGTCGCGCGTTTTCTCTGGTCGTCGGTGGAACGAGAGTCATCATGAATGTCTACGCCCAGCGACGCGCAAGGAGATTCACCGGCTTGGTCAGCCGCGCAGTTGACGTTCCGCCTCGAGCCAATCTGACTCCGGACCACCGGGCAGTCCGGCTGCCCGACGTCTTTCCCCGATGTAATAGGCCGCGAGCGCGATATCCGTCTTCGTTGCCGACCTGCTCTGACCCACGACTTTGGACTTTGCTCTGCTGTTGCGCGTAACCGCCCGATCTGGTGTCGCTGTTGTCGTGCGGGTTCGGGCAACTGAGGATGGCTGCGCGGGTTTCTTCGCGGCTTTTTTGCGGACGCTTTTCTTGACTGGGGCTTTTTTGGTGACCTTGGGCATATGATGGATTTTGGCTGTTCACATCCATTAACAGGCTCCCCAGCGCCCCGGCCAAGTTTTTTCGGCTTTCCCCATCGCGTTCGGAGCTTAGTCTTATCTTGTGGGTATTTCCGTTGGCGAATTTTTTATCCGATGGCTTGTGACGGCTGTGTCCGTGTTCGTCGCTGCATGGCTGGTGCCGGGCATCGAGTATGGCAGCCTCACCGGTCTGGCCTTTGCCTCTCTTCTGCTCGGGATCATCAACGCATTGGTCCGTCCCGTGCTTCTCATTCTCTGTCTCCCCCTCATTCTCGTCACCATGGGGCTCTTTATTCTCGTGCTCAATGCGCTCCTGCTCTGGTTTGTCTCCGGCATCCTCCCGGGTAGCTCGTTTCATGTGGCCGGATTTTGGCCGGCGTTCTGGGGTGCCCTTGTCATTAGTATTGCCAGCTGGCTGCTGAGTTCATTTTTCCGCGGTAGCGACGGGCATATCTACCCGCTTACTCACCACACGAAGATCAAGCAGGCGCGCGGTCGCACGCTCAATTGATCATGGTGCCCTCGGCTCTTCGGCGCTGGCTCGAGGGCGGGCGGACAGGGGTCAAAGTCTGCGGCATCACCCGCGAGGAGGATGCACATGCAGCTGTTGATGCCGGCGTCGATGCGCTCGGATTCAATTTTTACCCGAAATCGAAACGCGCCATACTTCTCGAAGATATCGCACCATGGCTGAAAAAACTCCCCGAGGATATCGGCCGCGTGGCGGTTGTTGTCCAACCGGATGAGGCTTTGCTACTGGAGATCACGCGGTCCGGACTTTTTCATGCGCTACAATTCCACGGCGGTGAGACTCCAGAGTTCTGTTCCTCCTGGGGAGGGGAATTTTATATCAAGGCGCGCGCGATTTCCGACGAAGCCTCCGGCCACGAGGCCTTGGCTGATCCCGCGCCGTGTTTGCTCCTCGATGCGCACGCTCCTGGCGTCTATGGCGGCACAGGGCGGACCATAGACTGGGCGGTGGCGGCCGAAATTGCGGGCGCCGCCGGCCGTCCGATCGTTCTCTCTGGAGGTCTCCATCCGGACAATGTCGCCGAGGCGGTGCGCCAAGTGCACCCCGCGGCAATCGATACGGCGAGCGGGGTGGAATCCTCCCCTGGCGTCAAAGATCCCGCCCTCATGCGCGCACTGGTCGCCGCAGTTCAGGGCGATTTGTAGCGGCTTCAGTGCGCAGCCTCAGTGCTTGGGATGGGTAAGCTATCCTTCCGTCTGGCTCTTCTTCTTTTTGCCGAAGAGGCGTTGGAACAAATTAGGCTTCTTGGTCACACTGCCCTCCGCATCCGCAGCGGGCTTGACGGTCGGAGCCTCGGCCTTCGCGGTGCGCCGCGGGCGTTCGTCGTCTGCTCCACCGCCGCTCTCATCGCCTTGCGGAGCAGCGGCCAGCGCGGCCGGAACGGAGCGGCCGAAGTCCACGCTCGAAACATAATCGAAACTTCCCTTGGCCGGCGTCAAAGCCGCCACCTCGATCTTCTCGCCCTCCTCCAGCTTGAAGGCTTCGGATAGAATTTTGGATGCGATCGGTGCGGCGACTCCGCCGCCCGAAGCGCCGCCATTTACCAGCACACAGACTGCGTAGCGGGGGTTCCAATAAGGGGCGAAAGTGATGAACCAAGTGTGGTTGTCCTTCGTTCCTCGTCGCCAGAACTGTGCCGTCCCCGTTTTGCCAGCCACCTCGTAGTTTTTGATGCGTGCGGCCGGTGCGGTGCCACCGCCGCGGTTGACCACGTCCCACATTCCTCGCCGCACGGTTTCGATGCCTTCGGCGGTGAAGCCATGCTCAAGAAGATTGGCACGGATCTTCACCGGTTCCTCGCGGATGACCGTGCCATCGCGTGCCACGACCTTCTTGACCAGTCGCGGGTGGTAACTCGTGCCGCCGTTCCCGAGGGTTGCCGCGACCATCGCCATCTGCAAAGGCGTGGCGAGAACGAAGCCCTGGCCGATCGAAGTGTTGGCGGTTTGTCCGGTCGACCACTTTTCAGCTGCCTTGGTTGTGGCTAACCAATCCGGATCTGGCAGGATCCCCGCGGATTCCGCCGAAAGCGGTGCCCCGCTTTTCTGACCAAGCCCGAGCAGGCGGCCGACCTCATCGATATCCCGGATGCCGACGGCATTTCCGTAGAGGCAGAAGAACGCATTGCACGACATGC
>JBAXCT010000065.1:0-9836 GCA_037141375.1 Chthoniobacterales bacterium
GGCGCGGCGCCGAGGCTGGAGCGGTCGCGTTGGCGCCCGATGGTGTAGACCGCGTCGTGCTCGAGCAGAAAGAGTGTGTCGGGGGCCTCACCGGCCAAACGCGCGGCGACCGCCTGCTCCTGCATCTCGAGCGCTGGCGCGTAGGCGAGGCGCCCGCGCCATCGGATGTTCGGCGCGCTCATTTGATGGCGGTGGCGCGGCGGTTGAAATGCGTCACGCCGATGGCCAGCGCGTCGGCCGCATCCGGCTCGGGGGTTTCCTTCAATCCGAGCATGGCGCGGATCATGAACGCGACTTGGTCCTTCTGCGCCCCGCCGCGTCCGACCACCGCCTGCTTGACCAGGCGCGGGGCGTATTCGTGCACCTCGAGCCCGTGACCGGCGGCCACCAGCAGGGCGGCGCCGCGGGCCGAACCGAGGATGATGGCGGTGCGGACATTCTGCACGTAGATGATGCCCTCGATGGCGAAGCAGGACGGACGGTGCTCGTCGGCCACGCTTTTGAGCGTGTCGTGGATCTCCCGCAGGCAGAGGTGGGCGGCAAGCTTGGGATGGTTTTTCACCACGCCATAGGCCAGCGAGCGCAGCTTTCCGCCAGCCAACTCGATCACGGCGTAGCCGGTCCCGCGCAGGGAGGGGTCGACAGCAAGGACACGTTCGGCGGTCATGAGGGTTAAATTTTGGCGCAGGCTGGTCAGGAGGCAAGTCCGAGAAACGGGGTCCGCTTATTCTGTCCGCACCGGACATCTTCGACAGTCGCGCAGCTTTGGCCTAGGGTGGCTTGGATATGGCGCGCAAGAAACTGCTTCTTTTCGATATCGACGGCACCCTGCTACTGACCGGCAGGGCAGGGGAACACGCGCTGCGCGTCGCGTTGCAGGAGCGCTTCGGGGTGCAGGATGACCTCAGCGGGATCTCTTTCGCGGGGTCGACGGACGGCGCGATTGTGCGGCAGATGTTCGACGCGAATGCCATCCCGGCCACCGCGGAGAATGTGACCGACTTGCTCGACGGCTATGTTCACCACTTGGCGCAGGAGCTTCCGCGCCGCGATGGCTCCGTGCTGCCCGGCATCCTCGAGTTGTTGCGGGCGCTGCATTCGAGGCCCGACTGCGTTCTCGGACTCCTCACCGGCAACATCGCCAAAGGGGCTGAGCTCAAGCTCTCGCACTACGGTGTCTGGGACTTTTTCGAGTTCGGCGCGTTCGCCGATGATCATATCGACCGCAACAAGCTCGGTCCGGTCGCCCATTCGCGCGCGGTGGAGAGGCACGGGATCAGCTTCGAGCCGGAGGATGTTTACGTCATCGGCGACACGCCGCGCGACATCGATTGTGCGCGGGCCGCGGGTTTCGTGGCGGTGGCCATCGCCACCGGCAGCTACAACCGCGAAGAGCTGGCCTCGCACCGGCCGGATTTTTTGTTCGATGATCTTTCCGACACGAAGGTGGTGCTGGAAACATTGTTTGCTCCCGCGGCGGCTTCGCAGCCATAAGAGGCCATGGCCACACAACCAGACAGCATCGCGTCCTACGCCGGCCTGCTCTCGCTGGCGGGCGAGATCAGCCGCGAGACGGACTTGCGCGGGCTGCTGGCCAAGATTCTGACCAAGAGCCTTCCCTGGATGCGGGTTGAGGCCTGCTCGATTTTTTTGCCCGAAGACGAATCAGGGGATCTGGTCATCCATTCCGCGCATGGGGAGGGGGCGCTGCGGCTCGCGGAATTCCGCGTTCCCGCGGGCCGGGGGATCATCGGGACGGCCATGACGGAAAAGCGGACGGTGCGTGTCGATGATGCGGCCAACGATCCGCGCGTGTTCAAGGAGGCCGACAAGAAGTCCGGCTGGAGCACGAAGGCGCTGCTCGCCGCACCGCTCCTCGACGGCGAGGAATGCCTCGGCGTGATCGAGTTTCTCAACCCGGTGGGCCGTTCGGTTTTCACCGGGGAGGACGAGCAGTTGGTCGAGTATTTCGCGGTTCTCGTCGCCGCCGCCCTCGGCCGCTTGCGTGCGCAGGAGGCGGCGCTGGAGCGAGCCGCTTTGCAGCGCGACCTCGATCTGGCGCGAGAACTGCAGGAGGGATTGCTGCCCCTCTCCTTCCCCACGGAGAAAGATTCGCCCGCCTTGGAGATCTTTGCTTCGCTCGTGCCGGCCAAGGAGGTCAGCGGTGATCTTTACGACTTTTTCTTCATCGAGCCCGGCAAGCTTTGCTTTGTCGTGGGCGACGTTTCGGGCAAGGGCATCGCGGCCGGTATCTTCATGGCGGTGACCCGCACCCTGCTGCGCGCCATCGCCCGCCCGGACATGCGTCCGGCGGAGATTCTCACCCGTCTCAACGCGGAGCTTTGCCGCGACAACGACGCCTGCCTTTTCGTCACGATGATCCTCGGCATCGCGGATGTGAATTCCGGCGAGATTGTTTGCGGGTTGGGCGGGCATAATCCGCCGGTCCATCTCTCGTCCCGTTCCGCCACGTTCGGACCGCTGGGCGGGGCCCCGCTCGGGCTCATGCCGCAGGCGACCTTCGTCGAATGGCGACCGGTTCTCGCTCTGGGCGACTTTTTGCTCGTTTATACCGACGGCGTGACCGAGGCGCTGAACGAGTCGACGATGCTTTTCAGCAACGAAAGGCTGCTGGAGGAGTTGCGCGGGTCCTCTGCCTCGACCGCGCCAGCATTGGTTGCCGAGGTCACCGCGGCGCTGGCCAAGTTCGTCGGGGAGGCCGAGAGTTCCGACGATATCACCCTGATGGCCCTGCGCCGGCGCGCATGAACCGCGGGAAAGCGGTTTACAGGTCGCGCTTGGTTTTGGAATGATGGCGGGTTCGATGTCTGAAATTTCCAAAGCTTACGAACCGGTCGCCGTGGAGGAGCGCTGGTATGAGGAGTGGACCAAGACCGGTTGCTTCGCCGCCGACCCGTCCTCGGCCAAACCGCCGTTCTCCATTGTCATTCCCCCGCCCAATGTCACCGGCGTGCTTACGCTCGGACATGTGCTCAACAATACCCTGCAGGATATCCTCGCGCGTCGCGCGCGCCAGACCGGCCACGAAGTGCTCTGGCTCCCGGGCACCGACCACGCGGGCATCGCCACGCAGACGGTGGTAGAGCGCCAGCTGCGCAAGGAGGAGGGCCTGACGCGCCGCGACCTCGGGCGCGAGGAATTCCTCAAGCGCGTGTGGACCTGGAAGGAGAAGCACGGTGGCATCATCATCAAGCAGCTGAAGCGTCTCGGATGCTCATGCGATTGGGAGCGCGAGCGCTTTACCATGGACGCGGACTATTCCCGTCAGGTGCAAGAGGCATTCGTGAAACTTCACGCGCAGGGACTCATCTACCGCGGCAAGCGCATGGTCAACTGGTGCCCTGCCTCGCAGACCGCGTTGAGCGACGAGGAAGTCATCATGAAGCCCGCCAAGGGCAAGCTCTACGTGATGCGCTACGAGGTGGCGGAAGAGCCGGGGACATTTTTGGAGATCGCCACGACGCGACCGGAGACCTTGATGGGCGACACTGCGGTGGCGGTGCATCCGGAGGATGAGCGCTACCGTCATCTCATCGGGAAGCATGCGGTGCGGCCTTTTCCCCGCGCCGAGATTCCCATCGTCGGCGACACACATATCGACATGACCTTCGGCACGGGCGTGCTCAAGGTGACTCCCGCCCACGACAAGGCTGACTTCGAGATCGGCCAGCGCCACGGTCTCGAGGTCATCGATGTGATGAATCCCGACGGCACGCTCAACGAGCTGGCCGGCCCGGAGTTCGCCGGCATGGAGCGCTTCGCTGCCCGCGAGGCGGCGGTGGCCAAGCTGGAGGAATTAGGACTGCTCGTGCGGGTCGAGGATTACGAGAACAGCGTCGGCTATAGCGAGCGCGCTGATGTGCCGATCGAGCCGCGTCTGAGCGAGCAGTGGTTCCTGCGCTATCCGCAGGTTCCGGCTGCGCTCGACGCGGTGGTGTCGGGCCGGATCCGCTTTGTTCCCGAGCGTTGGGCCAAGATCTACGAGCACTGGATGACCAACATCCAAGACTGGTGCATCAGCCGCCAGCTCTGGTGGGGTCACCGCATTCCCGTATGGTACCGCCTGGACGATCCGTCCGCGGTGCATGTCTCGCTCGAACCGCCCGCCGATGCGCAGAACTGGCGGCAGGACGAGGACGTGCTCGACACGTGGTTCAGTTCTTGGCTCTGGCCTTTCGCCACGATGGACGACGCCACCCGGCGGAAGTTTTATCCGACCAACGATCTGGTCACCGGCCCGGACATCATTTTCTTCTGGGTCGCGCGAATGATCATGGCCGGTCTGGAATTCACCGGCCAAGAGCCGTTCCGGAATGTTTTTTTCACCAGCATCATCCGCGATCTGAAAGGTCGCAAAATGTCCAAGAGTTTGGGCAACTCGCCCGATCCGCTGGATCTGATGGCCAAATATGGCGCCGATGGATTGCGCTTCGGCCTGATGCGCATTGCGCCGCACGGGCAGGACGTGCGCTTTGACGAGAACCAGATCAAGGAGGGGCGCAACTTCGCCAACAAGCTCTGGAATGCCGCGCGATTCCGCGAGATGCAGGGCGCGCCGGCTGGCGTCAAGCCGCTGGCGGAGCATCAGCTATCCCCCTATTCCGTGGCGGTGCTGGTCGCGTTCGACGCCATGCATGCAGCCTATCGACAGGCTTTGGCCGACTTCCATTTTCACGAAGCGGCGGCCGTGCTCTACGACTTTTTCTGGAACACGTATTGCGATTGGTATGTCGAGAGCAGCAAGGCCGGTTTGGCGGCCGGGGGGGCGGCGGCCGATGGTATCCGCGCGGTGATGGATCACGTTCTCGGCGGCTACCTGCGCCTGTTGCATCCTTTCATGCCGCACCTCACCGAGGAACTCTGGGCGCGTCTCGGGTACGCGCGGGGCGCGGGTCGCGAGTCGATGGTTCTCTTCGCATCGCCCCCAGCCGAGGATTCATTGCCGTGGATTTCCGGCGAAGAGAAAGCCCGCGCCGCGAATTCCGTCTCCGCCGTTTACGAGGCGGTGCGTGCGGTGCGCGTCTTGCGCGCGGAGTTCAAAGTGCCTTCCAACGAGGACTGCGTCGTTCATCTGGTCCGCAATCCCGCATTCGCCGACTTGGATCTTTCGGTCTTCCGTTCCTTGGCCCGCGCGTCCCGGGTGGAGGAGGTTGGTGCGGCCGGACTCAGCCAGAAAATGCCGCACGCCCTCGCGCCGCTCGGCGAGGTTTATCTCGAGTTGGAAATTGATGTCGAAGCCGAGCGCAACCGTCTGCAAGGAGAGATGGCCAAGGTGGAGACCGAAATCTTGAAGGTCGAGGCCAAGCTCGCGGACGCCTCCTTTGTCCAAGGGGCTCCCCCGCAGGTTATCGAGACATTCCAGAAGCGCGGCGACGAATGGCGGGCTAAGCGCAGCAAGCTGGCCGCGGCGCTCGGCGCGTTGTAAAGAAGCTGGGCATGAAACTGACCACCCGCATGCGGCGAAACCGGGCCAGTGAGGGCATGCGGCGACTGACCCGCGAAACGCAGCTCGACGTTTCGAATCTGATCTATCCGCTCTTTGTCCATGACGGCAACGAAAACCAACCCGTCCCCTCCATGCCAGGGGTGGAGCGCCGCAGCGTGAAGGATCTTGTCCGCGAGTGCCGCGAGGCTTTCGACCTTGGGATTCCTGCCGTAGCGATTTTTCCGGTGATTGATGCAGCGCGCAAAGATGCCCGGGGAACACACGCGTTGTCCGAGGAAAATCTACTCTTCCGTGCGCTCGGCCAGGTCAAGGCGTCCGTGCCGGAAATGGTGCTCATCGCCGACGTGGCGCTCGATCCCTACACCGACCACGGCCACGATGGTCTTTTGACGGCCGACGGAAGTGATGTGGATAACGATGCGACCGTGGAGATCCTGTGCGAGCTTGCCGTCTGCGAGGCGCGAGCTGGGGCCGATATCGTCGCGCCTTCTGACATGATGGATGGTCGGGTGGGGGCCATCCGTTCGGCGCTGGACGGCACCGGTCTCGAGGGCACGTGTATCCTTGCCTACGCGGCAAAATTCGCCTCGGCCTACTATGGTCCTTTTCGCGACGCGGTGGGCAGCAAGGCGTGCGGTGCCGCGCCGATTTCCAAGGCGACCTACCAACTCGATCCGGCCAATGTCCGCGAGGCCTTGCGCGAGATCGAACTCGACGAGAGAGAGGGTGCGGACATGCTGATGGTGAAGCCGGCCGGTCCCTATCTCGATATCATCCGCGCCGCGCGCGGGCAGACCAAGCTGCCGCTCGCCGCCTACCAAGTTTCCGGCGAATACGCCCAGATCCATGCGGCGGCACGGGCGGGGTGGCTGGACTATGAAAAATGCCGCGATGAATCTCTGCTGGCGATCCGGCGCGCCGGGGCGGACATGGTCCTAACCTATTTTGCCCGTGAAGCCGCAGAGCGGCTCAGGTGTATTTGAGGATTTCCTCGACCGATGTCTCGCCGTCGAAAATAGCCTGCAGTCCCTCCTCGCGCAGCGTTCGCATGCCGAGTTCGATCGCCTTCTGGCGGAGAACCACGCCGGGGGCGCGCTGGTTGATCATCTCGCGCAGCGTGTCGTTGATGCGCAAGGTTTCGTAGATTCCTTTGCGGCCCTTGTATCCTGTGTCGTTGCAATCCTCGCACCCGCTGCCTTTGTAGAACTTTTTGTCCCCGACCTCGTGAGCGGAAAGACCGAGCAGGAGCAACTCCTCTTCCGTCGGTTCGTAGGGCGCTTTGCACTTCGCGCAGATGCGGCGCACCAGTCGCTGCGCGACGATCAGCTCGATCGACGCGGAAATGAGAAAGGGTTCGACGCCCATATCGATCAGCCGGGTGATCGCTCCGGTCGAATCGTTGGTGTGCAGCGAAGTGAAGACCAAGTGGCCGGTGAGGGAGGCTTGGATCGCGATTTGCGCCGTCTCCAGATCGCGCGTTTCACCGACAAGGATCCTGTCGGGGTCCTGCCGCAAGAACGCGCGCAGGCATCGCGCGAAGTCCAGACCGATCCCCTCGTTGACCGGCACCTGGATGATGCCGTCGATGTCGTATTCCACCGGATCCTCGGCCGTCAGCAGTTTAGCGTTCGGTTCGTTGATCTCACGCAGGCAGGCGTAGAGGGTTGTTGTTTTGCCCGAGCCAGTCGGTCCCGTCACGATGATGATGCCGTTGGGAATCTTGATCATTTCCCGGATCGTCTTCTTCACGTTTTCCGGGACGCCCAGCTTGTCGAGGTCGAGCTGCACGGCCGAACGGTCGAGAATACGGAGCACCACGCTTTCGCCGTACTGGGTGGGAAGGGTGGACACGCGCAGGTCGACATTAAAGTCCTTGCTATCGCGCTTCACCGTTTTCTGGATGCGCCCGTCTTGCGGTAATCTGCTCTCGGCAATGTTCAGGTTGGAGATGACTTTAATGCGCGAGATCAGCTCGTTCTTGATCCCCTTGTAAGCTTGGCGGTCGCTGTCGGTCAGGAGGGAGCGCAGCGTTCCGTCGACCCGCATCCGCACGTCCATAAATTCCTCGAAGGGTTCAAAGTGGATATCACTCGCTTTGGCTTTGATGCCGATGTCGATGAGGTTGTCGATGATCTGGGTGACGTATTGCGCGCGCTCTTCATCGGTGAGGTCCCCGGACGCCTTACTCGAAAGTTGGTGGAGTTGTTCGCGCAGCTCTTTTTGCGTGATCTCTGAAAATCCCTCGGCTGCGTAATCGACCGACTCGTAGTATTTCTCGATCAGCTCCTCGATCCGCTGCACCCGCGCGACGCTGACCTGCAGGTTCTGGTTGAGACCAAAACGCAATTCGGACAGGGTTTCCGCGTTGAGCGGATCGCTCAGGGCGATGTAGAGCGTCCCGTCCAATTCAGAGACAGGCAACACGCGATGCAGACGTGCCAGTCCGACAGGAATTTTCTCGCGCAGGCGCGCCTCGAGTTCAAAGTCGGTCAAGTCGATGTAGTTGGCTCCGATGGAATGGGCCACGGCCTGGTAAAAGCTGTGCTCGTCTACATGGCCTTCGCTGATCAGGTAGTCTTCGGGAGCGCGACCGCTCTCCAACACAGCATTGAGCAGTTCCTGCGCTTGATCCGGGACGATGACCCCTTGGTCGACAAGTGTTGTGATGACAAGATGCGCGTCCATTTTAGTCCGAATCCCCCATGGTGACGGCCAGGACCTCGTCGAAGGTGGTCAGGCCGGCGAACACCTTCTGAAAACCGTCCTCGCGCAGCGTGCGCATGCCCTGCTCGCGGGCGCGGTTGCGCAATTGCACCGTGCTGACCTGCTCGGAGCGGTCATATCCATCGCCCATTCGGTTGATCATCTGCCGCATTTCGTCGTCGACTTTGAAAATTTCGAAAATGCCGAGGCGTCCGCGGTAACCGGTAAAGCGGCAGCGTTCGCAGCCCTTGGGTTTGAAGAATTGTGCGTTGCCCAGTTGCTCCCGGTCGATGCGCAGGGACTCCAGCTCCGCTTCGGTCAGCTCGGTCGGTTCCTTGCACTTGCAGAGCTTGCGGCAAAGGCGCTGGGCCATCACGGCGCGGACCGCGCTGGAGACAAGGAAGGGTTTGACCCCGATGTCAATCAGACGCGCGATGGCGCCGGGCGCGTCGTTGGTGTGCAGGGTGGACAGCACAAGGTGTCCGGTCAGCGACGCGTTGATGGCGATGCCGGCGGTCTCCAGGTCGCGAATTTCCCCGATCATGATGACGTTCGGCGCTTGGCGGAGCATGGCCCGCAGGGCGCGGGCGAAGGTCATGCCGATCTCCGCTTTCACGTGCACTTGATTCACGCCGGGCATGACGTATTCGATCGGGTCCTCTGCGGTGATGATTTTGCGGCTTTCGTCGTTGATCTCGGATAGGCACGCGTACAGCGTGGTGGTCTTCCCAGATCCCGTCGGCCCGGTGACGAGGACAATGCCGTCGGCCAGCTTGATCAAACCGCGGAAATATTCCTGGTCGTCGCTCATGAAGCCGAGGTCGGGCAGGGTGATTGAGAGGGTCGACTGGTCGAGGAGACGCATGACGATCGACTCGCCCCGCGAAGTGGGGATGGTGGAAACGCGGAGATCGAGCGCCTTGCCTTTGACCTGGCATTGGATGCGACCGTCCTGCGGGACGCGCTTTTCGTCGATGCTCATGGTCTGCGTGAGAATCTTCAAGCGGCTCACGATGGCGCCATGCAGCGTCTTGGGCAGCATCCGGTAGCGCTCAAGCTCTCCGTCGATGCGGAAGCGGACTTGGAACCCTTCATCCACCGGTTCAAGGTGGATGTCGCTCGCACGCATTTCTTGCGATTTTTCGAGGAAGTCCTGGACCAACGAAATGATCGCCGCCTCGTCCTCGCTGGCCGGCTTGTCCTCATCCCCGCCGGATGAGACCAGTACTTCCTTACGCGGATAGATTTCGCCCAAAAGGGATTCGACCCGATCCGGATCTGCGTAGAGAAATTCGACTTCGGTCTTCAGTATGAAGGGCACCGTGTCGAATGCGTCGAAGTTCATCGCATCCCCGATCGCGACCTGCAGGCTATGGTCGGTTTTCTGCAGCGGCAGGATATGGTGACGGCGGGCGACTTCGCCGGGGATGCTCTCCTTGAGCTTGCGCACCTCGGCCTCCACGTTTTCGTCAGCGAGGTCCGCGAAGCTCAGTCCATGAAAGTGGGCGATCGCGCTGTAGATTTCCCTCGGTTGTAAAGTGCCCTCCTCCCGCAGCACTTCCAGAACTGAACTGTCCGGGTGACGTTCCCGCGCATCGGAAATCTGCTCCTTGGTTACATGTAGCTGGTCGAGGAGGACTTCGAGGACTTGGTCGTCGGTGTGCAC
>JBAXCT010000066.1:0-9783 GCA_037141375.1 Chthoniobacterales bacterium
CCGTTAGACAGGTTGCGCATCGCGCAACCAATCCCTCCCCATCCGCCATATCGCCATAGGCGCTTTAATCCTTTCGGAGGGATGAAGAGCGCCGCCTAGCGGCACAGACCGACCTATAGGTCGGCCCCGAAGGGGTGAAAGCCGAAGGCTGCAATCAACATTCGCACTTCAAGCCGAATTAGTCTGGGGGCATAAATCTTGAGGCTACCGCAGTCATCCACGAGTTCGTGGGCAGCGCCACTCATATGGCAAAGCACGGTGCGATCAATCGATACAGAAGCCGACTCGGAATAGTGATGCTTTCAAGGTTTTTTCCGAGGTTCTTGCCTGAATCTCCGGGGGCTACTAAGTGTTGGGTATGGCGTCGTTGAAAGATATCCGTGCAGTTGCAGCAGCGGTGGCTGAAAAGTTCCACCCGCAGAGCATCATTCTGTTCGGATCTCACGCCGACAAGACCCAACGCAAGGACTCCGATGTCGACCTGCTCGTCGTCATGCCCCACTAGGGTCCGGCCGCCATGAGTGCTGCCGCCATTAGGGGGTCAGTGCGTGTTCCTTTCCCCTGTGATCTCCTTGTCAGGAGCCCCGAAAAGCTGGAGGAGCGTCTCAGCCTTGGAGATCCGTTTATCCGCGATGTCGTGATGAACGGGCATGTCCTCTATGAATCGGCTCAGCCTTGAATGGATCGAGAAAGCGACTGCCGAACTAGCCACCGCCGGGCGCGAAATACGTGCCAGAAAAGATCCCAACTACGATGCGGTATGTTTTCATGCCTAGCAAAGCGTGGAAAAACTTCTCAAAGGGGCACTCGCGGAGAACGGGCGGTATTTTTCCAGAACACATGATCTCAATCATCTTCTGGATCTGATAGTTTCCGAGCAACCGCTGTGGGAAGCCTTCCGTCCCAGCTTCCAGGAGTTAGCGTCCTATGCAGTGGAGTATCGTTACCCCGGAGAAAGCGCTACCAAAGATGTTGCCCATGCTGCCCTCAAGGCCGCCAAAGACTTCAGTGCGGAATTCCGAATCAGCTACGGCAGATGAGCCATCAGACAGGTCGCCGCAGCGACTCATCCATCCCCGCCATTCCGATCAACCCCGCGAACCGAGATTCTCGAGCAGGCGCGTGTGGATGTTGTCGAAGCCGCCGTTGCTGAAGACGACGACCGTGTCCCCGGGGCCTGCCAATTCCGCGATGCGCACGACGATGGCCGCGACATCGGGCTCATAGAACGCGTGCTTGCCGGCGCGGCGCAAATCCTCGACCACTTTCTCCGGATTGAGCCTTTCGTTTTCGGGCAACTGGTCGATGCGGGCCACTTGCGCCAGCACGATGCCGTCCGCACCATCGAACGCCCGTGGCAGCACATCCTGGAAGACAGCACGGCGTGTTGTGTTGGAGCGCGGTTCGAAGACCGCCCATAATTTTCCCTGCGGATATTTCACACGCAGCCCCTCGAGCGTCTGGGCGATGGCGGTGGGATGATGTCCGAAGTCGTCGATCACCGTGACGCCGCCCGCTTCGCCACGCACTTCTTGTCGGCGGCGGATACCGGCGAAGGTTTTCAGCGCATGACGGATGGCATCGGTCGGCACATTGTAAAAATGCGCGGCGGATACGGCCATGGCGGCGTTGCGCACGTTGAATTCGCCGATCATCGGGATTTCGAACCTTTCCCCGAAAAGCGTGAAGGCCGAGGACTCGCGGCCGAGTTGCACGTCGCCGATATGGTTGGCCGCATGGGGGGAGAATCCGACCTCGACGAGCGGGGCGGGACAACTCGCAGCGAGTGCGCGGCAGTTAGGATCGTCACCGTTGAGCAGCACCATGCCTTCGCCCGGCACGATCTGCAGGAGGCGGCGGAAGCTGGTCATCACATCCTCGAGATCGCGGAAGATATCGGCGTGATCGAACTCCACATTGTTCACGATGAGCAATTCGGGGAGGTAGTGAACGAATTTGGAGCGCTTGTCGAAGAAGGCGGTGTCGTATTCATCGCCCTCGATAATGAAATACTTCGAGTCGCCGAGGCGGCAGCCTTGGCCGAGGTTGGTCGGGATGCCTCCGATGAGCCACGAGGGGGCGAGCCCGGCCGATTCAAAGATCCACGCGAGCAGCGATGTGGTCGTGGTTTTGCCATGCGTTCCGGTCACGACAAGATTGTGCCGTCCGCGCAGGAAAAAAATCTTCAGCGCCTCGGGTAGCGAGTAGTAGAGCAGTTTAAGGTTGAGGACGGCCTCCACCTCGGGATTACCGCGCTTCATGGCATTGCCGATGACGACGAAATCGGCATCGGCCGGCAGATTATCGGCGCGGAAGCCGGCGCTGATTTTGACCCCCTTGCCCTCGAGGAAGGTGGACATCGGGGGATAGACGTTCTCGTCGGAGCCTGTGACCTCAACGCCGCGATCGCGGAGGGCGGCGGCGAGCGAGCCCATCGCTGTACCGCAGATGCCGGAGAAGTGGACTTTGCGCAGTCCGGAACTTTGCGGGGAGGTCATCAGTAGACGTCCTTCCGGTAGCGTTTGGTTTTTTTCATCTCGTCGATGTAGGCATCGGCCTCCTCGTTCGATTTTCCGCCGGCCTGCTCGACAATGCGATGCAGGGCGTGGTCCACATCTTTGGCCATATGCTTGGCATCGCCGCAGACGTAAAAATAGGCGCCTTTTTCGAGCCACTGCCAAATCTCCGCGGCGTTCTCCAGCATGCGGTCCTGCACATAAATTTTTTGCGATTGATCGCGGGAGAAGGCCGTTTCGAGCCGCTGCAAAACGCCGCTCTCCAACCAACGGGCGAATTCTTCTTCGTAGAAGAAGCCGGTCGCGCGGTTGCGCTCGCCGAAAAAGAGCCACGCCGGGCCGATCGCCCCCGCAGCGGCGCGATCCTGCAGGAACGCGCGGAACGGCGCGACGCCCGTGCCGGGCCCGACCATGATGAGTGGCACGGCGAGATCCTCGGGCGGACGAAAATGTTTGGCCGAGTGGATGAAGACGGGAGACGTCGTGTCCGATGCGCGGTCGGCCAGGTAGGTGGTGGCCACGCCCTGGCGCTTGCGTCCATGGCTCTCGTAGCGCACGACAGCCACCGTGAGGTGAACCTCCTCGGGATACTGCTTGGGGGACGAGGCGATGGAGTAGAGGCGCGGCTGGAGCTTGCGCAGAAGCCCGGCCAATTCGGGCGCGGTGAATTTCACCTGCGGATACTCGAGCAGGATGTCGATCACCTCGCGACCGTCGATCCAGTCCTCCATGACAGACCTCGCCTCGGGATCGACCAGTTCGGACAACTCGGAAGCGGACGGATCTTTGTCCAGAATGGCGGCGAGAAGTTGACGCGAGGGTTCACGCAAGGTCACGTGGCGGGAAAGAAATTCACGCAAGCTGATATCTCCGCTGTCGGGCAGCGTGATTTTTTCCTCGCCGGAAAGTCCGGTTGCGACGAGGACCGCTTCGACCTCGGTGGGCCCATTCGAGGGAAAAACCCCGAGCGAATCGCCGGCCTCGTAAGCCAGTCCCGAACCGGCCAGCGATACTTCCACGTGCACCGTCTCCTTGTCGACGGCACCTTCGGTGAGCAAGCGCTTTTTGGTCAGACGGGCGGGAAAGGGATTCTTGCGCGAGTAGGAAGACGGAACCGGAGACATTCCGATGATTATGGATTTGTCGGGCGCCGATTGCACGCCTCAAACAGATTTGCCAAGCAACCGCGCGACAGCGGTTTCCTCCGTGATGACTCCGAGGAAGCAGCCGGTCCCGGCCTCCCGCACTTCGGCCACGGGTGTGTGGGTGCGGCGCAGCTTGGCCAGCACTTTCCATGCGGGCAAATCGGAGGGGATGGTGAGCAGTGGACGCGCGAAGGATTGCGCGCGCGCGGTCAAAGCCCCGGAGAGCGCGGCCGAAGCGCACGATACCGCGCCCAGCGGCAGTCCATCAGCACCGACGACCAAGGTGTAAAGTGCGTCGGAGAGACGCCGCTCCGCGAGCATCTCGCCGAGCGTTCGGTCGGCCGGCGCATGGGCTATCCGGTCGATCGGAAAGGCGAGATCCGCGGCGGTGAGTTGGCGGAACGCCAGAACACTGCGAAGCATGGAAAACTCGAGCGGGGAAATACCCGGTGTTTCTTCCGCGAGGGCCATCAGCTCTGCGGCGGCGCTTGGGCGGGAAAGCGGGTCGGCTTTGACCCGCCGCACCAATGCCGCGGCGGGGCGCGCGAGCACGGCCCACACCGAACCGGCCAAAGACACCAGCCACCACGAACGGCTCAGGACCATGAACGGCAGACGGCGGAAAACCTGACGGGCGAGCAACTGGATGACCACCGCGTAAAACGGCACAAAGACAAGCGGCACCAGCCACGGTCGCTCGCCCGACGCCGCCGGCGAGGCCGACAAAAGTACCAGCGCCCCGGCGGCACAGACGTGGCTGGTCCAGGCCATGACGAGGTTGGCCTGCGGGCTGCGGGCCTCCCACGCCATCATCTGCCGGGCATGGCGGTCGCCTTTATCCGCGCGGTGCCGCAGTCGCACGCGATCGATCGCGAGCAGCGCCGCATCGAGCCCGGTGAAAACAAAAGCGAGCACGAGGAGCAGCAGGGCGAGGAAGATCATCATGGGTCCTCCTTCCGCCGGATCTCATCCATGCGCTGCAGCGCCACTTCGCGGATGCGGCGTTTGGTCATGGAGCGCACGGTCACCTTCCACGGACCCAGCCGCACCGCGTCGCCTTGGCGCGGGAGTTTGCCGAGGGTGTTGATCACGTAGCCGCCGATGGTCTCGATGCCGTGCTGCACCGCGTCGAAGCCGAGGTATTCGGTGAGATCGTCGAGCCGCGCCGTACCGCTGGCCAGCAGGCGACCGTCGCCCGTCTGCTCGATGTAAAGATCCGCCTCTACGCGCGGCGCCGCGTCGCGCAGCAACTCCTCGAGGAAGTCATCGAAGGTGATCACTCCCTCGACACCGCCAAATTCATCGAGCACCACGGCCAGCGGCTGGCGATGGTTGAGAAAACTGCTCAGCAGCTGGCTGGCCTCCATCGTCTCGGGCACGAAGGACGGAGGGAGCAGCGCTTCGGTGAAATGCATTCCCGCCGGCAGGCGGGAGATGGCCCTCGTGTCGAGCAGGCCGAGGATTTCATCGGGTGTCTCGCCCATGACCGGCGCGCGCAGGAACTCCCGTTGCAGCACCAAGGCGCGCAGGCTTTCATTGGTCATTCCGTAAGGCACGAAAACCACATCGACCCGCGGTGTCATGTATTGCCGCACGGTCTGGCGGCTGAGCTTGAGCACCTCGGCCAGCACCTCGGCTTCGGGCAGAGTGAACTCGCCCTCCTCCTCGCGCACCCAGACCAAGGTCTCAGCCTCCTCGGGTCCGAGCTTCGGCTTCACCTCGAGGGACCAGGGAAAAAGGCGCCCCGAGACCGCGGCCACCGCCGGTTGCACGCGGTCGAAAAGCGGACCGAAAACGCGCAGGACTGCACCACCCGCGCGGAGCAAAGAAAATTCCCACACGCGCGGACGCCGCGCCGTCATCGCGGCGACCAGCACCTCAAGCAGGACGACCGGCACGAGAAAAAGCAAAGCCCACGGCCAGGCCGCGCCCGTCTTGTAACCGGCCAAAACAAACGCGGCCTGCCAGAGCAGCCACCATCCAAGCGCGCGCGCCGAGGCGCCGGCCACGATGAGAAAGGTGAAAAGGCAATCGCGAGGATGGGCAAAATCCGCGGCCAACATCTGCAGACGCGGAGAGCGTGGCCACTGATCCATCCGGGCACGCGGCGTTCGCCAGAGGACGGCTTCGAGGGCTCCAAAAAAAGAGCCGATACCAGCGAGGAAAAGGCCCGCGGCAAGCCACATCACCCAGGATCCTTCCATGAATGCCACCTAGCCTAGCGACCAAACCGCCTCCCGCCAACAGCATAGAGTGAGTTCAACGTGCTGCTTGCCGGAGATCGGCGGTGTGCCGACCGGAGCCCGAACCAGACCAGCCACCCCGAGCAGACCCATCGCGGTACCGAGTTGGAATTTCATGCTCCGCGCGATCCAACGTTCGTCGGCGAAGAACACAATACCCAGGAGCGCGGTCAGCACGACGGAGATGCGTCCGAGCAACGCATACACGCCCGGCAGCAGCAGCGTCACCGCGACGGTCTGCGTGATTTGGTGCACGGCGTTGGGGATCGCAGCCAACTCGCAAGCGAACCACTCCCGCCAACGGTGTCGGCGCGACTCGCGGCGATGCAGCCAAAAAAGAAACGGGGCCATGACAGCAAAGCCTGCCGCGTAGCGGTAAAAATTCTGGGTCCACAGATCGAAGGATCGGGCCAGCCAGAATTGGAGATCGGCGGGCTCGACCAGATGGCAACCGCCGCCGTGAGGGCAAGCCGTCCGCGCCAAATCGAGCCCTCGCTCACGCAACCGCGCCGCCGGGGGAACGCCCCTCGTCAACGTCGAGCAGATCGAACATGGTCTGCACGTCACTGCGGTCGGCCATGCCAAGACCCTCGAGTCGCGACTTGAGGCGCTCGGAATACTCGTCGTTCCATCCGCGCTTGCGCATGTATTCGTTCCAAACGTGGATCTCATCATCGCTCGGACGCCGTCCCTGCGAGGAGCACCAGGTGAGAATGTCGGCATCGCTGGCTCCCGACTCGACCTGCGCGACGAGATCCTCAAAGGACACGTGGAGAAGATCACAGCAGCTCTTGTCGAAACCTTTGCCGAGATTCGCGTGGTAATCTTCCGGCAGATCGCCGTGGTGGCGCAGGCGGAGCTTATCCACCATGCGGGGAAAATAAATGAGGCCGCCCTCGCGGTCGTAGGGGCTGCGCGGCAGTTTGGTCATCATGACGGGAACCATGCCGCATCCGGCCAACAAAGTCCATCGCCATGCCGCCGGAGAATGTTCATGATGATACATCATGAAACTCGGCGCCGAACTCGTCCTAGAAATCACCGATATCGCCTACGGCGGCGCGGGCCTCGCGCGGCACGAGGGACGTGTGGTTTTTGTCGCCTTCACCCTTCCCGGCGAAACTGTCCGCGCCCGGATCACCGAGGCGCACAAAAGCTTCCTGCGCGCCGAGGCGCTGCAGATTCTGACCTCCTCGCCCGACCGCGTAAAGGCACCATGCCCGTGGTTCACCAAGTGCGGAGGCTGCGCCTACCAGCACATCGCGTATCCGCGGCAGTTGGATATCAAAACGCGACAGGTCTCCGAGGCGCTGCGCCGCATCGGAAAAATCCCGGAGCCCCCGGTCGAACCGGCACGCAGTTCGCCCCTCGAATACGGCTACCGCAACCGCATCACCGTGCACATCGAACCACCTGACATCGGGTTCCGCGGCACCGATCCGCGGCGGTTGGTCAACATCGACAAATGCCTGCTCGCCGCAGATGCCGTGAACGAAGCCCTGGCACGGCTGCACACCAAGCGCCACCTCCGGCCCGGCCCGGCCACCTTGCGTGCCGATCCTCACCACGGCGGCTTCCGCCAAGTCAACGATGCTGCGGCGGAAATTCTCGCTGGCGTGGTGGCGGAGATGGCCGGCACAGGCGGTACGCTTGTCGACGCCTATTGCGGCGGCGGATTTTTCGCCAAGCGCATGCTGGGGAGCTTCACCCGCGTGATCGGCATCGACTGGGACGAAAGATCGACTGGAACCGCGCGCGACGGTTCGCTGCCCTCGGAACTTTATCTCACCGGCGACACCGCGGAATTGCTGCCCGGTGTTCTTGCCGAGCACGCTCCGTCGGTGGTCTTGCTCGACCCTCCTGCACAGGGATTGTCTCAGACCGTGATCGACACCTTGCTTGCTGCTTCAGCTCCGCGACTGGTTTACGTGTCCTGCGATCCCGCCACCCTCGCCCGCGACCTGCAGAAACTTTCCGCGCGCTACGTTCTCAAACAGGCTGTGCCCGTCGACATGTTCCCGCAGACCGCGTCGATCGAGACGGCGGCGCTACTGGAATTGAACCGCTCAATGTAAAGTAGCGAAGAGGGCGCTGACTGTCTCGGCTGCACTACGGGCTGATCAAGCGAAGCTTCGGGTAGAGCTGATGAAAGTCGGCGGTGTTGCGCGTCAAAAGTCCCTCGAACCTCGAGGCGAAGGCGCCGATCAGCGGGTCAGCCGCCGGCCGCTTCGGAAGACGTATCGCAGCCGCACAACGACCGAGAATGTGACGAACCCACGCGCGCGCCGCTGTGTCGGCATCCGTCGCATTCCATGTCTCTTCGAAGTCCGCTACCACTCCTGAAAGGAATTGGCGCAGCGCACCCAAGCCTCCTCCCGAAGGCAGGCGCTCATTCCACAAAAGTGAGGAGAGACATGTCAACGGCACGAAGAACGAATACCCCGCGCGACGCAAGCCGATACAGTCACTTTTTGGGTTAGCTCGCTAGCCTGAGTTCCAATGTTCAGGGTGCAGGCGGCAGAGAACTGAGCCGATCTTCGACAGCTTGCCGTCTGATGATCCCGATTGCGTCGTTTGCCCTGGTCGTCGCCTACGACCGCATCATCGACACCAAGGCCTTCAAAATCGCCGGCCTCCTGCTCCTCGTGGTCACCTACCAGTATGCTTGGCGGATCCTGCCGACCAACGTGGTCGAGAAGGATATTTAGGAGAACCTGACCAGACCCCGTTGATCGCCCGACGCGTTGCGCTTGCCCTTCGTCTCGTTTCGCGGAAGATTGATCGCTGCATGAAACGTCTTTTGCTCCTCTTTCTTTTCGCGGCCGCCGCGCTTCCGGCTCGGGCTGATTACGAAAAAGAATACATTGTCGTGAGCGGCGGCCCTTCCCTCTACCAGTGGGAGAAATTCAAGCGACCCCCGCACGACCGCTGGTGGGCCAACTTCATCCGCAGCGCGAGCGTGCGCATCGATGAAATCCGCGCGGCACAGGGACCGGGCGCCCGCGTGACCTGGCTTGTTTACCGCCCTGCGTATGAGCGCCGATTGCGCCAGAGCGAGGGGCCGCTGCTCGATTGGATCAAGGCGCTGGCCGACAAGCGCCACGCCAAGCTGGTCTGGTTCAACACCCAGCAACAACTCATCGGCTACCTCAATGGAGGACAACCCCGCACACAGGTGAAGATCGCCGACCTAGAGTTTTTCCTGCACTCGAACAAGGCCTGCTTCCTCTTCGACTACAGCAACGAGATCGACAGTGGTTCGAAAACGTGGTTGCACGAGACGGAGCTCCAGCAAATCCAACGCGGCATTTTCGCGCCCAAGGCGTTCGTCAAAAGCTGGGGCTGTCACACCGGCGAGAGCATGTCCAAAAAATGGAAGCGCGCCACCGGCGTCCCCATGATCGGGGCCATCGGCAAAACCGACTATGCCCCGGGGCCTTCGCCGCGCCTCGCGGGCGGACGCTGGGCGCGTTAAGCAACCGACGACACCAAGCCGCGCTACGATCCTGCGGGCGTTGACGGCGGCGTCGGCGAGGGCGAAGCGTCCGGCGCGGGCGTGGTTGAAGGCACATCCTCCCGCGACCCGCCTGTATCAACGATCGGCATCGCATCAGGTGGCATCTCGGACGTGACCGCGGGGGCGGCATTCGGCACCGGGGTCGGGGTCGGCCACGGGGGCACGATATTTTCCCAGTGGTGCAAAGAATCGCTATTGGTCACGCCGATTTCGGCAAGAAGTTCTGCACAGCGTGTATGCCAACGATCCAGATCCGGCTGCGAGCGTTTTTCGTCCGCCGATCCCGGGAAAACCAGATACGTCACCGCAAGGCCGCTGACCGGCCGCGCCAGCGGATTGTCCGTGTGACCGATCTCGCGGCA
>JBAXCT010000067.1:0-9704 GCA_037141375.1 Chthoniobacterales bacterium
CCTTCGAAGTCATCGTGGTGGATGACGGCAGCGAACCTGCCTTGGCGCTCGATCCCACGCGATGTTCGTCGAAATTTGCACTGAAGTTGATCCATCAAAACAACACCGGCCCGGCCGGAGCGCGTAATCGCGGCGTCGCCGAGGCGCGCGGGGAATTTCTTGCCTTCACCGATGACGACTGCCTCCCCACGCCGACCTGGTTGGAAACGCTCGTGGCCGCCTTGCGAGATCATCCCGAGGCTTTGGTCGGTGGCTCCACCTTCAACGGACTGAAAAACGATCTTTTTGCCGAAACGAGCCAACTGATCGTCGATCTGGTCTACCGTCACTTCAACCGAGACCAGGCGAATTCCTATTTTTTCGCGAGCAACAATATGGCTCTTCGCCGCGATCACTATCTTGACAGCCGCGGTTTTGATTCCGACTTCGGTTCCCCCGCTGCCGAGGACCGCGAGTTCTGCGACCGCTGGCGCATGCAGAATCGGCCGCTGATTTGGGAAAAAGCCGCACGGATCGAACACCGACATGCCCAGAGCCTGGGCGGATTCATCCGCCTACACTGGCGATACGGACAGGGAGCATTTCTTTACCAGGCGAAAAGAAAAGCACGCGCATCGGGCACCATGGCTGAGGATTTAGGGTTTCACCGAAGCTTGCCAAAGGCGGTATGGGCCGCGCTTTCCGATCACTCTCTTGGCAGACGGCTGCAGTTACTTTCAGCTCTCATGCTTTGGCAACTGGCCAATGCGATGGGATTTTTATGGGCAGCTTGTCGGCAGCACTTCACTCGGAGATGAAGGACGGCGAACTCTCCAACCCGAGTCGGGCCGGATCTTCGGGCACTTTCGATGCGGTGGTGGTCGGGGCGGGAGCTTCTGGCGGTCTTGCCGCTGAACTGCTGACCGCGGCAGGCCTCCAAGTGCTTCTGCTCGATGCCGGATATCCCGAGGGATCTTCGCCATCGGCACCCAGTCGCAACTTGGCGCAAAGGCTGGCTTCGTTCGCAAGTCCCGCCCACATGCCATTCATGCCGGAAGCGTTGCTCGCGGCCATGAGAAAGCCGTTGCCCCTGCTCGGACGCCTCAGGCAACCGATACAAAGCAAATGCCATGCTTGGAGCCGCAAGCCCGACGCCTATGTCGACGACATCGACTGCCCTTTTGTTGAGGCCAGCGACGACCCATTTTACTGGATCCGATGCCGCGGCCTCGGAGGCCGACTCGCAGTCCCGGGCCACGGAGGCATCTATGTGCGCTTTGGGGCCGAGGACTTTGCTTTCGGAAATGACGGGCGACCCCCGTGGCCGTTCCCTCTCAAGGAACTCGATCCGTGGTATTCCGCGGTTGAAAAGAGACTCGGTATGCTGGCGGCAGACGGAAAAGATTCAGAATTGGCAACCGCGACAAAGACCGACGAACTTCGCAATGCCGTCATGCTTCGCCTTCTGTCTCGTTGGCCGAGGATGAACGTCGAGTCATGCAAGGGCATCCCGCCGCCTGATTGCGTGGCGGCCGCCGCCCGCACCGGCCGGTTGGTGCTCCGGCAGGGCGCCATCGCCCGTTCCATTGCGGTGGAAAATGGATGCGCCAAAGGCGTGACTTGGTTCGACATGGCCACACAAAAGGAATGCAGCGCGGGGGCCAGGGTGGTTTTCCTCTGCGCCTCACCGCTGGAATCGACCAGGCTCTTGCTGCTCTCGCATGACCAAGCGAATGGCACACCCCTCGGGGCGAAATCAAATTCCCTGGGAAATTTTCTCATGGACCACGTTGTGATGCGGGCGGATGCGTTCGGACCGTGGCCGGCGGGGATATCTAAACAATGGGGAGAAGAACCGCGCGGCTTTCTTCTTCAAAGATTCGGAACCTGCCAAGACCGAAACCCGGAGCAGCATTCCAACTTCGGGGTGCAAATCTATGCCGCCAAAACATCATTCGGCCGCATGGGGCTCTACTTGTCGGCCTTCCATGAAATGCTGCCCCAGACAAATCATCGGGTGGCACTCGACCCTCACCTTCGTGATCGCTGGGGCATTCCCGTGCTGCGCATCGACTGCAGACATGGCTTGTCCGAAACAAAGGGCGCAGCCTCCATGAAGCTGGCCTTGGGGGAACTTGCCGGAACCTTGAACGCAAAGATCCGTCGCTTTCACGACTGCCATGCGGCTGCAGGTTTGGCCATGCATGAATGCGGCACCGCCCGGATGGGCAACGATCCATCAAGCTCGGTGCTTGATCCAAACAACGAATGTTGGGATGCCAGAGGCTTGTTTGTTACGGACGCCGCATCATTTCCCTCCCAAGGAACCGTGAATCCCACTTTGACCGTCCTGGCCCTCACCGCCCGCGCTTGCGCCCATGCAGTAGGACATAGGGAGTCCTGAAGCTTCGCCCATGTGGCGAAGGTCGGAATCCAAACACGCTTCTGGCTCACTACATCTCATCGCCCCGTCACCCTTTCGCGGAGCTGTTTGAGGCACAGGGACACAGGACCTATTCCGCCATGGGCGTCCTTTGGATAGAGGCCGGGAGGCTTTCTGTCATCTCAGTGCCCTCTACGGCACCGGTCAACACGACCAAGGAGGAAATGGACCGCTTGCTCCGTAAGTCGCGGAGGGTGATGGCAATTTTTCCGACTTCGTGCGCGACGGGAATCAAAAGCGGCACATTTTGGGTGCGCGACCACGCATACGGTCTGCACAGCCTGCAGAGACAATTCCGGCAGCATGTGCAGCGCGCGGCCAAAGACTGCGCAGTGCGTGCGCTGGATTGGGATACGCTTCGCTCGAAAGGTCGAAACTGCTATGCCAACAGCTTGCAGCGGCGCGGTGCGGCAGCAAGCCCCGCCGCGAGCCAAGCCGGATGGGACCGTTTCTGCGAGGTCGGTGCCTCGATCTCGGGCCTTGAGCCTTGGGGATGCTTTTATGGGGGAGAATTACTCGCCTACCTGATCGCCCATTCGGGCGGCGGCGTGTGCGAGGCTTTCATCCTGCACCGCTCCGAAGCCGCATTGACATTCCGTGCGGTGCATCTGCTGTTTTACGAATTTACACGGGCCATGATTCAGCGCCCGGGAATAACAGCCGTCACCGTGGGCAGGGAATGGTTTCCGCCCCATCCTTCTTTGTCCCAACTCAAGAAGCACGCGGGCTACGACACCGAGGAGATTCAACTTGCGGTCGTGCTAAATCCAGCGTTCCGGCTGGTCCTCGGTAATGTCGTTACCCGAAAGGCGCTCCGGCTCTTACGCGCGGTCACGCGGAACTATTCCGCGCGATTCGACAGCTTGGAGGCTCTGGAAGCGGCAGCCACGACGAGACTGCCAAGCTGCTCGAATGGAAACGAACCTCCGCAAGCACACCCAACACACTTTCCCCATGGCAAGGGCGCGCCATTCCGCCGGTAGCGAGCAAAGCATGCAGATGGAACGGCGGCCACTCATCCTACCTCCGACCGGTGATGCTGCCCATTGATTGAAAGTCTGGGAGCAGGCGAGTTTGAAAATGTGAATCAAGGGGCACGCGCGACTGCTGGCGGGGGGCTCAGCTGGCCCTGCGCATCTCGCAATGCATGGATCTTCTCGCCGTGAAGTTTTTTGCCCTCTGCCCGGCGCTGGCCGGTCTTTTCGCGGGCGGACTGAACATCCGTGTGCTCGGTTTTTGGCCCGAACCTCTTCTACCACGTACACCGCTACCACAACCAGGATCACTCACGTTGCAGAGCGTGAAAGGGACGGATTAGAATGGGCCGTTCATGACCGAGGAAATCCCAGCGGCGGCCAGCAATCCCCGGGCGGAAGCCGCCTCGGCCGCCGCTCTGCAGACCGGCGCGCGACTGGTTATCCTGCTGCTCGGGCTGGCCTTGATGATCTACCTCACGCGCCACTTGGGCCGGGGAGAATACGGGCAGTATGCCGTCGCGATGGTGCTGATGAGTTGGCTCTCTGTCTTCGTCGCGGTCGCGACGACATCCACCACGATTCGGTTGGTCGCCGGGCACGCCGACGGCCAAGCGTATGCGGCCGCCATTCTGAGGGCGGTTGCCTTTTTCACCATCTGCCTCGCTGCGCTCGTAGCCGTCTTTGCGCAGACCCTGGCGGACGCGTTCCGCTCCCCCCAGATCGCGCCGCTGCTGCAGATTCTCTGCCTCGATCTTGTCCTCACTTCCATCGCCGGGATCTATTCCAGCATTCTGGTCGCGCAACGCCGTTTTCTGGCGAGTTCGCTGGCCATCGTTTCTGGTGCGGCGACACAGCTGGGGGCGGCGTTCCTTCTCGTCGGCCACGGATGGTTGGCCGCAGGTGCCTGCGCTGCTTCCGTGGCCGGCTCCGCAACCCAACTCATCATCGGACGCGCGGCCACCGGCCTGCCGATCATCAATCGCGACCGCGCGGATCTCGCGCCGCTGTGGCGCTACGCCCGGCTGCTGGCTGGCACAAGCCTAGCCCTGCGCATCACGCAGAGCATGGATCTCCTCGCAGTGAAGTTTTTTACCCGCTCGTCGCTTCCAGCTGGAGCGTATGCGGGCGGCCAGAACATCAGCTTGGCAGCGATGACCCTTTTTCTCCCCTCCTCCGGCATCGTGCTGCAGTCCATGGCGCAGTCGCAGAAAAAAGGTCAACACGCCGAGGCGGTGCGGACCGGGACGCTCTTCCTGCGGGTCGCGCTGACTTACGGGGCGCTGCTCGGGGCGCTCTCCGCGCGGGCGGATGACATTGTCGCCCTTCTCTTGGGTCCGGCCTTTTCGTCCTCCGGGCCGGTTCTCGCCATCCTTCTTTGGGCGGTCGCGTTCCGGACGCTTTCGGTGGCGGGCAACTGCTTCATCGCCGCCACGGGAAAAAGTCCTTCGATCATAGCAGCACTCCTTGTTTTGGTCGCCTTGGGCGTCGCGGCATACGCGATAGTTGTGCCCAGCTACGGCACGGAGGGCGCAGCCTGGGTTGCTCTGGCTCTGGCAGCGACCGCCGGGATTGCCTCGCTGCGCGAGGGTTTGCGGCTGACGGGGATCTCCTTTCCGTGGACCTCGCTGCTGCGGATCGGGCTGGCGGCCACCGGCGCAGCGGTCACCACCTCCCTGCTGCCCGCAGGGGGATTGCTGCTTTTGCCCAACCTCATTGGCGCGTGTCTCGCCTATATGCTGGCGCTCTACGCCCTCAACGAGTGGCGTCCCGGAGGCAAAGAGTTCAGCGCGCTCCGCGCCGCTTTCAACCGGTGAAGATGCGGCCCCAATAACCTCGGAACAAAAACGAAAGAAACATTTCGCCTCACCATTTCGGGAGGAGGCAAAATCGTCCGAGAAATGCACCTCGCTCCGGCCGCACCCGCGATTTACGCCGATGGCAGGCCGGCACGGCGGCAAAGCTGGAAGGAAACGATGGCTGCACAGAACGAGAGACCAAAGGTGAGTTGGTTGATATCCCGAAAAAAGTAAAGGGCAGGCAGGAGACCGGTGAAAAATCCCGCAAACCAAATGCTAAAGACTGCGCCCAACTCAGCACCGGCGCTCTCGGGGTTCGCGGCGGTGTAAAAGTGCCGCAGAACGACGACCAGCGCCAATCCCATGGCCGAACCCGCCAGCGATGAGGCCAGATAAGCTGGAGCGGGCGAACCGACCAGACCCGCCAATAATGCAGCGACAGCCGCCACGCCTGCAGAAGCCGGAGCGAGGAGACGGGCGATCCGGGCGGCCGGAGGCCACTTGGAGACTGCGACCGAGACGAGGGCCGCGGTCAAGACAACGATGACGAGAGCCCAGACCGGGCGGTAGGACCCCTGCTTGATTGAAACAACGCGGCCCAGCAGAGGAAGCGTGCTCACGAACGAGCCGCCCGCCACCCCCATTGTGCCGAGAAACATTTTCCACCAGACGGCGCGAGCCGCGCGGTTCGACTCGCCGAAGCCGTGCCAGAGGCCCTGCAGTGCGTTGATGCCGGTGAAAGCATGGGAAGTCCTCAACACGTCGGGAAGGTGCATATGCACCCAGACAATAGCCCAAGCCGAGACAAAGATGAGGATACCGGAACTAAACATGCTGGTATTCTCCGGCGAAATCGAGGAGCAGAAAAAGCGAAGTAAAAGCATCGAACCTGCCCCTCCGAAAAAGCCGCAAAGAATGCTTCCGAGGAGACGGGTGGAAGCCCTCTGCTCATTGGGGATCAAAGAATACGAAACGGCCAGGACCAACCCGGCGGTGGCTATTCCTGAACAAAGCGGGGCGATAAACCTTTGCGGCAGCTGCAAATGCAGGAGCGGAGCGAAGCTGAGCAGCGAAGCGGCGGCGGATGCGACCAGCGTGTAGTCGATCATTCGGCGCCTTCCGAGGCGGTCGGAAAAAGCGCCCCAAACCGGGAGAAAGACAACCTGCGTGACGGCAAAGATGAGCACCCCGAAGAACATGCGATTGAAAAGCATCTCGTCATCGAAGCGCGCACGCAGCGGCAGGTATTGGCTCAGAACCGCGCCATGCAGTGCAGCGACCACGGTGAGCGTGAGCACAGCCAGCAGGTTGTTTTTGTGAGACGTCTCCACGATGGTTGTCGGTTTCCACACAGCGGCCGTGCGGATATCACGCCGGTTTTTGCCGCAGCGCAGCCAAGCGTGCTGCCGTTGCCGGGTGACGGTCGAACTGGTGAACGATAGCGTAAGGGCGGCCTGCCGTATTCAGAAAACGTCCCCCCGCATCCCGCCGCAGACCTGCCGGATCCTCCACATAGTGCAAATGCAAAACATCACCCCCGCGATTGTTCTGCCAATCCACCGCGGACGCGAGCGGCCCGTGCACCACGCGGATGTGCGCCGCCTGGTCGGTTCCGTGGTCAGGCAGGGAGACGGAGGGTAGCAGGTCCGCGAAGGCGCGCAGATATGTCTCCACCGGCGCAATGCCTCCCGCGACCGCACCAGAACAGGAAACACGCCGATGAGCCATGGTTTGCAGCCCCTCCGGACCGAAGGCGCGGAGCATGGTCCGCGTGTTCCACGCCGACTGGCCGACGGTCACATCGCCCTCCTCGGCGTAAATGTGGAGCTGGGCCGGCTCGACCTGCCCGAAAGGGTCGCTTTGGAAAACGACATCGCGGAGGTCGACCATGAGGACGCGGTCAAAGCGTCCGCGGTTTTCCTCCAGATACCTGCGGTAAAGAGACCACCGGAGAAGATTCGGCTGCTGCAGGCGGTCCCAAGGTGCGGAGAAGGACCCCGCATCGGGCCAGCGGCGGACCATGCGCCAGAAAACGGTCTGCAATGGGCGCCGCAGGACTCGATGGAGATGCAGCCCATGGTTGCGCACCTCGGCGCCTGCCCCGCGGTAGAGAGAAAGCTCACGCGGCCCAAGGTTGGCCGCAAATACCACGACCTGCCCGCCGAAACCAGTTTGGGCCAAAGAGTCAAAAAAAAGGCGCGTGCGGCGCAAGGGCAAACCGAACGCTGTCGTCAAGACAACGTCCCGCGCGCCTGACGCGCCTGATTTCCCGTTCGTTTTCACGTAGCAAGCAAACTACAAGCTAGGCATGTCCTTGGCCAACCGCATTCGGGAATCTGCGCGCATGCTGATGCTGCGCCGGATTTTTCCCGTCTGGTGGAAATGGGGCCGGTCGAGGCCCGCACCCTGGTCCCGGGAGGAGCGGTTGACCGTCGTTCTCCTCAGCTACGGACGGCCCCACAATATGGCGGCGATCACCGCAGCCTGCGTAGCCTGTCCCTTCATCCATCGTATCGTGCTCTCGAACCACAATCCCGCGATCGACATCCGGCGCTTCGTTCGCACGAGCGACCCGCGCGTGGAGATCATCGCCCAACCGGCGCGCTGCTATCCCTCCAAGCGCTATAGTCTGGCGCGGGAAACCGGGGATCGGTGGGTTCTTTGCATCGATGACGACACCTTTCTCTCACCGCGGCAGATCCGCGCCCTATTCGAGGCATTGCTGCTCGATTCGAGCGTGCCCCACGGCATCGCCGGAGAGAACTTTCGTCCGGGAGGCTCCCCCGCCGAGTATGTGTTCGGCTCGCCAGAAACTCCCGAGACGGTCGACTGTCTCGTCTGGGCTTACGCCTTCACCCGCGAACATGTGGCGCGCTACTTTGAGTTGCTGGAGCTACTCGGTATCGACAATGAAGGCCTTCAGGCCAACGAGGACATCGTGCTGAGCCTCTCCGGCCGGGGGCGTCCGCTGGTGCATAACTTTGGTACGCTTCATCTCTGCGATTCGCGGGAAGCGGAGCATGTCGCCACGTCGAAGCAACCGGGCTTCCGCGAGCAGAGAGAGAATCTCCTCCGCAAGGTGGTCGCCCTCGGAGCCCGCAGTTTATGAGACGCCGGGTCGGCATCATCCTTGCTGCCCTTCTGCTCACCTACGCGGCCGCAGAATTGGTCGCGATCGCCGGACTGGAAGCTCTGAAAAAATACCAGGGCCTGCAACCCGTCGGCGAGGCGGCAACTTTGACCAGACAAAACACCAAGGAATTACAGAAATTCGTCGAGCGTGGCCACGGGCAATTCATGGAAATGGATCCGGAGCTGGGCTGGGCGCCGATGAGAAAGAGCGCCCAAAAAAAACTCTACGACGCGGTGAACTCCGCTGGCATGCGCGACGACCGGGAGTATGACCGGCACCCTGCAGCGGGCTCGGTGCGCATCGCAGCTTTTGGCGAATCATTCACCTACGGCGCCGAAGTCCAGCTGGGGGAAAATTGGGCCAAGGTGATGACGGAGATGGCACCGGCCCTCGAAGTCTTGAACTACGGGGTCGGTGGCTACGGGCTGGATCAGGCCTTCTTGCGTTACCTCAAGGTCGGCGGCGACTTCCACCCCGACATCGTTCTCATCGGCTATATGTCCGAGAATATGGCGCGAAGCGTCAGCGTGTATCGACCATTCCTTGTTCCGCAGGGCGGCGGGATCTACTCGAAACCTCGCTTCCGACTCGAGGACGGCAAACTCGTCCTCAGGCCCAACCCGCTGCGCACCGTGCAGGACTACCGCAGACTGCTTGAAACTCCCAAAGCTGAGTTGGCTGAACTCGGTCGGCACGATGCGCATTACCAAGCCGCCTACCCGGACAGCATCTGGAATTTTTCCCCACTCGTCAGGCTGGTGAAATCCATCGCGGGCAGACTGTCCAAGCCGCACCCGCTGTGGCGCGACGAAAAAGGCGTGTGTGATCCCGAGTCGGAGGCCTTTCAACTGACCCTTGCGATCATGGATGCGTTCTACCGCCAGGTGCTTGCCGATGGGCGTCTGCCCATAATCGTCGTCTTCCCTTTCGTCTATGATTTCGAGCGCTCCCTGGCGGGAGAAAGTCTGCACTACGCCCCCTTCCTCGAGGCGCTGTCGGCGAGAGGCTACTTTTTTATCGATACACTCGACGCGTTCCTGCCGATCAAGAACAGGGAGCAGATTCAAAGTGTCATCGGGGGCCACTTCAATGCTAAGGGCAATCGCATGGTGGCGGATGACCTTTGCGGGCAACTCCGTGAGAAGAATCTGCTCGTGAAATCCTCTGTGCAGGAAACAGCCGAGGCGGAGGCAGCCAGACTCGGCGTCACGCGGAGGGAGAAGACAGCCCCATGAATGAAGCGTCGAAAACGATAACCTGACTCTTTCCTCCAACCATGACAAACTGCATCCTCCATTTCGGTATGCCCAAGACCGGATCGACGTCCATCCAGGAGTCGCTTTATTCCGGTCTGACCGACCCTGATTTCTACTACG
>JBAXCT010000068.1:0-9551 GCA_037141375.1 Chthoniobacterales bacterium
GCAAGATCGGGGCCGGGCAAGACGGAGGAAACCATGGTGTTGGTGTTGTTCAGCGCGTTGCCGTCGCCACCGCCGGAAACGGTCACCGTGTTGGTGAGCAACGGCGCGGCGTTGGAAGCGACGGTGAAGCCGATGGTGATTGGGGGATAGTTTGTGCCGGAGTTCAGAGTTCCGCTGCGCGTGGCCGTCAGGTTGTTCGAATTGAAATTCCAACCGCTCCCGCCCATTGACGTCATGGTCAGGCCGGTCGGGAACTGGTTGCTGACCGTGACCGTCGCAGAGGTGCTATTGGAACCGCCGACATTGGAGACTGTCACCGTGAACTGTCCGGTGCCGCCCTGCACCAGCGAAGAGTTTGTGTTGGTCGACGCAACGGCAAGATCGATACCGGTGTAGAAGGCTGTGTTCGATCCGTAGTTGATGCCCCCGTCGAGATTCATCGCGGCGACGCGGTAGTGGTAGAGCGTGTTGGCCGAAAAGCCGCTCAACGCGTTGGAGACCGAGACCGCATTGGTTCCGCCGCCGGAAGCCTCGGAGCCGAGCACCTGCAGGCTGTCGAACATGAGATCCTGAAAAGCTCCCGCGCTGTTCCAGTTGGCGAAGCCGAGATGGGTCACGTTCGTGCCCGTCCCGCTCATTTCTCCGCTCATGGTCTTGGTGGAGCCCGAGTTGGTGCGGAACTTCGCCCCGACCACGTAATGCCGCTTCAACGCATCAAAGTCGACTTCGAAGTCGATGATGGTGTTGGTCACCGGAGCCCCGAGATCCAGCACGCGCTGACCCCCGGCATCCGTGACCAGAATGCCGTTGTTGCCGCCTGCTGGCGCGATGCCGAAGGAGACCAGTTCGCCGGAGCCGAATCCGCTCGAACCTGATCCTTGCGAGGACTTGAGATTGAATCCGGTGAAACCCTTCGAGCTGTCGACATTGAAGCGTGCGGAGACCGTCATTGTGCCGAACTGCCGTGGCGTGACCACCGCCCGGCGGAAAGAAATTCCCGTCCCCGTCCCGGCGTATGCGCCCCAACTTTTGCTGCCGTCAATCGTCTGGTTGGCCGAGTTGTTGGCGAGGAAGGTCCCCGCACCGCTGCCGATGGAATAGCGCGTGAAATTGCTGAATCCCGTCCCGCCCCCGACGGAGCCCCCGGAAAGATTGAAGGCCGAGTAGCCCTCGGCGTTGTCGGTGGCGATGATGCGCGAAGTCGATCCGTAATTCGTGCTCGTCCCCCATTCGAACCACGCCGAGGCCGGCGAATCGTTCGGGTTGACCGAACCGCGGAGTGTCGCGGCGCTCGTGGTGAGGCCGGCGGGCGCCAGAGTTGTGGCGGTGGGCGGTGGCAATCCCGCGGAGAAGCTTTGCGCGGAGCCGTAGGAACTGCCGAAGCTGTTCGAGGCAGCCGCGCGGTAGTAGTAGACTTGGCCCGCAAGGAGGTTGGAAAGTGTAACCGTGTTGGTGAGGGTGTTGGTGCCACTGCCGACCGCCTGCGCTGCGGTGGCCGTTCCGTAGGACTCGTTGGTTCCGTATTCGAAGAAGAAAACGGTTCCGGAGCCGTTCGGGTTCACGGTGCCGGCCAGCACGGCGTTCGTGACGGAGATGCTGGCGGCGGCCAGCGTGTTCACGATGGGTTTCACCGGGAGGGTCTTGAAACTGAGCGTCGCACCATAAACTTTGTTGGTGATGTTGTTGGTCGTATTCACGCCGACCATGCGGAAGAAGTAGGTGGTGTCGGGCGAGAGGCCGGAGAGTGCCGCCCATTTGTTGCTCAGAGTCGTCCCAGCGCCCGCGTTTTGCAGGGCCGTGGCATTGGTGATCACATCGGAGCGATCGCTCCACTCGAAGTAGACCGAAGTATCCAGACCGTTCGGGTTGACGTCGCCGTTGATGTTAGCCGAGCCCGTGCCGACGAATGACGCCGCCGTGGTTGCGACCTGCGGCAAGGGCGATGCGGTGGTGAACGTTTTGTTTGTCCCGTGGGTGGTACCGGCCGAGTTGGTCGCGTAGACGCGGTAATTGTAGAGCGTTCCCGGAGTCAAAGCGCTCAGGTTCGTGGTCACGTTGACCGGCGAATTGCCGCTGCCGATGGCTTGGCCGGCAGTTGTCGTGCTATAGTTGGTGTCCGTCCCGTATTGGTAGAACACGGTGGTCGCGGCCCCGTTCGGGGTCACGGCAGCCGCGAGACTCGCGCCTGTGTCGGTGACGCCCGACGATGACACCGAGTTGATGGATGGCGCGGCAGCATTTGTCGAGGGCGCCGCCGTGGTGAAGCGCGACTCGAAGGGTGCATAGATGGCGAGACCGTTGGTATCCGTCGCGTTGGTGCCGATGCGCACGGTGTAAAGATTGGTGCCGGCAAGGTTCGACGACGGAGTGTAAGCCATCACCGTGTTGTTGGATGCCCATCCGAATGAACCGGTCGAGGCCGGCACGGTGGAAAAAGCCGGCTCGGTGCTTGCGGTGTTCATTCCTTGGCTGAAGGTCACCGTGATGGTGGTGGCCGTCGAAATCGCCGCGGCATCGTGCGCGGGCGAGATGCTCTCGACGACCGGAGCCAGTGCGAGGAGTTGCGTCTGCGCCACATAGACGCGGTAGGAGGTCGCCGGATTGGTGAACGATGGAATTCCGTCGGTTCCCACGGCGACCGTGAGCGTGTTGGTGGGATTCAGGACATCTACCAGCACCGTGCCGGCCGGATGGATGGTCGGGCGGGCGCCGATGGTCTGCTCCGTAGTCGATGTGTTGATGACCACGTAGGCCTCCTCGCCGTTGAGGCGGCGGGCATAGGCCAGAAGACCGGGAGTGGAAAAATTGGCCCAGAGGTTATTGTGCGATCCCGTACGCAGCGCGGGGTAGAGTCGGCGCAGATTGTTGAGTTTCGCCACCAGCTTGAAGCGTGCGCTGGTCATGTTGAAATTGTCGCCGAGCGACGGGCCCTGCTCGAATGCGCCATCGAACATATCCTCGCGGTTGTTCGGATCCGTGCCGCCGTTGAAATCCTGCTCTGTGCCGTAATAGAGGCTCGGGATGCCGCGCGAGGTGTACATGAACACCAGCGCCAACTCGAGCCGCGCTGTGCTGCTGCCCGTCGTGGCGAGGAAGCGTGCGTTGTCGTGGTTGTCGAGGTTGAGGACGAGCGAGTTGAGCGCCGAGGCGTCGTAGTTGGACGTAGTCAGGTTGTTGTAGCGCGATTCGATCTGACCCGTGTTGCCCGATGCGCTGCCGAACACGCTGCCGATCTGGTAGTAGAGAGGGTAGTCGATCACGCTCTCCATCTTGTAATTCCCGCCGGATTTGGTTCCCGTGTAGGAACCGCACTTGCTGTCCGATCCGTCGAAAATCTCGCCGAATTGGAGGAAGTTCGGGTTGTCAGCCGCCGTTGCGGCGGCGCGGATGGCCGGCGACCAGGTGTCCCAGAAGCCCATCTCCACGTGCTTCACTGTGTCGAGTCGGTAGGCGTCGAATCCGGCCGCGTTGATCCAATAGGTCCAGATTTCTTTCATCCGCTCGCGGATGTAGGTGCTCTCGGTCTTGAAGTCGTCGAGCGAAACCAGTTCGCCCAGTTCGACCTGCGTGGCATCGCCGTAGTTGGGGATGGAGCCGCAGTTGTTGTGGAAAATATTGGCTAGGTCGGTATTGCTGAACGTAGCGGTGAGGTTCGTGTTGGCGAACGGCGCCGCGTATTGCTGGCCACCGGAATTGTAGCGGAGGGTGTATCCCGACGGGGGAAAGCGGAATGTGCTTCCCCATCCGGCTTCGCCGCTGTCCACCCATGTGCTGCCGTGGTTCACCACGACGTCGTTGATCACGAGAATTCCGCGTTTGTGCGCCTCGCGGACCAGGCTCTGCAGATCCGCCAGCGTGCCCATGCGCGGGTTGACCGTGTAGAAATCGGTTGCCGCATAGCCGTGGTAATCACCGTTGGCATTCTTCACCACCGGCGAAATCCAGATCGCGGTCGCACCGAGGGCCTTGATGTAGTCGAGTTTCTTCTCGATGCCCTTGAAGTCGCCGCCGTGGGCCTGTCCGCCGTTGGATGCGCCGAAATTCGGCAGCCCGGCCGAGTCGTTGGTCGTTTCGCCGTTGTAAAAGCGGTCGGTGATGATCTGGTAGATATTCTGGTTGCGCCAGAAGTTCGCATCCAGCGACGGCGAGAAATTTGGATTGCGCGTCAGCACGATGCGGTCGACATCCAACCACGCATCGCGCATCCAGAGGTTCAGAGTGTAGGTGCCGGAGGAGGGGATATTGATGCTGACCGGCGCGGATGATCCGGCGACCGTGTTGGCCCACGCCCAGGTGTTGTATTGCTGAAGATCGATGCGCGCGGGCGACGGACTGGCGCCGTTCAAACCGACATAAACTCCCGCCGAACTCGCGTCGCCCGCGTAGCCGCGAACCCACACGTAATAGGTGCCGGGGTTGCTGAATGTGATGCTGTAGTCGGCTTGCGGGCTGGTTGTTTCCCAAGCGGTCGTGACCGTCGTCGTGGAATTGGTATTCGCCGGGAAAGCCTCGATGTAGCCGGGACCAGAGAAGCCCGGCGTCGCCGTATCATTGTTCCAGGAGTAGCTGACGCCGCCGATTGTCCGCGAAGTTCTGTTGGTGGACGACTCCGCCTCGATGCGGACCATGCCGTTTGTTTCCGCTATCTGGGCGCTGGCCATGCCAGCCCGGCAGCAGACCAGGGCGCAAAGCACCACGAAACGGAAATTGCGGCTCCCGAGCATGACCGGTTAGCATAACCCAAAACAAAAAAAGTTCCACTTCAAGAACTCAGATGTGAGAGCTGGAAACCGGAACAGACCTCAACTCTTGCTCAGTTCGAGCATTCGTCTGATGGGAACCTCGGCTTGGGCGCGTATTTCCTCGGATATGAGGATTTGCGGTGTCAGGTCGCGCAGGCAGTCGCGCAACTTTTCCAGCGTATTCATCTTCATGTATCGGCAATCGGCGCAGGCGCAGTGGTCGGTGGGTCCGGGGATGAAGGTCTTACCCGGAATCTCGCGGCGCAGGCGGTGCAACATGCCCGACTCGGTGACGATGACAAACGCCTTGGCCGAGGAATTTTTGCAGTAGCCGACCATTTTTTCTGTCGAGCAAACCTCGTCGGCGAGGATGCGCACCGCGTGCGTGCACTCCGGGTGGGCGACGACCGGTGCATCGGGATATTCCGTGCGAATTCTTTCGATGCTCTGCCGCGTGAATTCGACGTGCACATAGCAATTTCCTCTCCAAAGCGTCATGGGGCGGCCGGTTTGTTCCATGACCCATGAGCCGAGGTTCTCGTCGGGAACGAAGAGGATGTTGCGGCCTTCCGGCGCGCTTTCGACGATCTTGATCGCATTGCCGCTGGTGCAGATGACGTCGGACAGCGCCTTCACTCCGGCCGAGCAATTGATGTAAGCAATGACGTAATAATGTTTGTCCGCATGCTCCTGCAAATAAGCAGCGAGTTTCTCCGGAGGGCAGGAGTCGCTGAGCGAGCAGCCTGCATCCATGTCGGGAATGACCACCGTCTTGGCTGGATTCACGATCTTGGCTGTCTCGCCCATGAAGTGGACGCCGCAGAAGGCGATGACATCGGACTCTGCTTCGGCCGCACGGTAACTCAATCCGAGCGAATCGCCCACGTGGTCGGCCACCTCTTGGATATCGGCCGTCTGGTAATTGTGGGCCAGGATGACAGCATTACGCTCCTTTTTAAGGCGCTTGATTTCGTCGGCCAAAAACATAGTCAAGTAAAGTATGATGCCGCCTCCGCTGTGGTGCAATCAGAGTGCGAATTTTTCCAGATCCTCGGCGCTACCTACCGAGTAGACTGTCGTTCTTTTGCGAATGCGCGCGATCATGCCCGCCAGCGTCGTGCCGGGGCCGAGTTCGAGGAAGGTGTCGCAGCCCAGTTCGTCGAGCAGGCAGGTGACGCAGTCGGCCCAGCGGACACTGCCCGTGACCTGCGCGACCAGCATGCTCCGGATGTCGTCCGCATCTTTGACTGAGCGACCTTCGACATTGCAGACGACGGGGATTGTCGGCTGGCAGAGCTGTGTGCTTTGCAGTACCTGCCCTAGCCGCTCGTACGCCGGCTGCATGAGGCGCGAGTGGAAGGCGCCCGCGACGTTCAGTTCGACTGCCTTGCGGATGCCGAAGTCCTTGGCCAGCCCGACCGCCGCCGCGACTTTGGCCGCCTCGCCGGAAACAACGATTTGTCCGGGCGAGTTGATGTTGGCCACATCGACATCGGTCTGGGCTGCGAGGTCGCGCACGACATTCTCCTCGGCGCCGATCATGGCCGCCATCCCGCCATGGGTCGCCTCGCACGCTTCTTGCATAAACTGTCCGCGCTGCGCGACCAGTTGCAGGCCCGTAGCGAAATCGAAGGTGCCCGCGGCCGCGTGCGCTGTGAATTCCCCCAAAGAAAGTCCGCCCGCAGCTACCGCCGCAATCGCGCCGGTTTTTTCCCGCAGTGCGGCGAGGGCCGCGAGTCCGTGCACGTAGAGGGCCGGTTGGCAGATCGAGGTTTTGGTCAATTCCTCCTCCGGACCCTCCCAGCAGATTTTGCTCAGCGACCAGCCGAGGATTTCATCCGCCTGACGAAACACTTCAGCCGCTGCCGGTGAGACGTTTGCCAGACTGCGGCCCATCCCGAGGGCTTGGGCCCCTTGTCCGGGGAAAATCAGTGCGATGTGTTTGCTCATAAAAAGTGACCGAGTTTGATCAACATCGCCGTCCGGGCCGCGGCCCTCTCGAGGAGAGGTCCGGCGTTTTGCATGGCGTGCTCGAGGCTCATGGGTTCGTCGGTGATCGGCACGAGCACGTCGAAGCCCGCTGCATCCTCCTTGGTTAACGGAATCGAACCGGCCAAGGCAATGACCGGTTTTCCGGCCGCGCGCGCGAGGCGCGCCACGCCGTCTGGCGCTTTGCCCTCGCAGGTTTGCCGGTCGATCCGCCCCTCGCCGGTGATCACGATGTCGGCGGCGGCGACAGCTCCCGCCAGGCCGATGAGCTTGGCCACGGTTTCGAACCCCGGCCGGAGGCTGCCGCGCAGAAAGGTCATCACGCCGAAGCCCAGTCCACCGGCCGCTCCCGCTCCCGGCGTTGCGGGATCGGGTGCTCCCAAATCGCGCGCCGCGATGTCCGCGATGTGGGCCAGGCCCGCCTCGAGTTTTTCCACATCGGATGGCGAGGCTCCTTTCTGCGGCCCATACACGAACGTCGCGCCCTGCGGCCCGAGCAACCCATTGCGAACATCGGTCAGCCCGATGACTTCGATTGATGGAAGTGTCTCCGGAGGCTGGATGCGTTCAACAGCCGCGAAGTTGCACGTCAGCGGATCAAGGGGTGTCCCATGGCGGTCGAGAAAAAGATAGCCGAGCGCCGCCGCCATACCGCAGCCCGCGTCGTTTGTCGCGCTGCCGCCGAGGCAGAGGTAAATGGTTTCGGCTGAGCCTGCGGCAAGCGTTACAACATCTCCCAATCCGCCGGTCGTTGCGGTGAGGGGATCCCGTTCGGCTTTTTCCAAACCGGCCAATCCCACGACTTGTGCGATCTCGATCCATGCAGTGCGGGACGAGGGATCGCACAGCCATACGATGGCACGGCGCCGTCCGCGAGCGTCCCGCACCATGCTTTCGCGTTTCGCGGCACCGGTCTGCGCCTGCACCACGGACAGCGTGCCGTCGCCGCCATCCGCCACAGGTCGCAGATCCAGAGAGCAACCGGGCCATGCACTGTTCCATCCGGCCGCGATGCGGGCTGCCGCCTCGCCCGCCTCGATCGAGCCTTTGAATTTGTCCGGGGCGACAAGGACGCGCACGGCGCAGACTAAAGTTCGGGATCCACCTTCGGCAAGCAGCATGGACAGCAGCGGCCATTCATCGCATAAAAGAACAATGGCTGCTGCCGCTCGCTCCACCTTTCGTGACCTGCGGCGCTCCGCCGCGCCGGCCCTGATCATCGCGGCGATCTGCGTCGTCTGGTGCTTGGCCTCGCAAGTTCCAGTCATGCCAAATTTGAAGGGTCCGGTCCTTCTTGGGCCCGACGGCCTGCTTTCGTTTGTCGAAAATCCGACGATCGACGCCCGCTTTTCTTTCCGTGGCAATATTCCCTCACCGCTCAAGCTCGTCTATGTGGATGTTGATACCGACTCGCTCAATGCGTTGGGAAATTTCCCTTGGAGTCGCAGTGTCTTCGCCGACGTCATCGACGTGCTTTTCGAACGAGGAAAAATCCGCGCCGTGGGGCTCGACTTCATCTTCTCCTCTACCGGCATACCGCAATTGGGGCGCGACGAGGCCGAGAGGGGAAGCCTTGCTCTGGGGCACAGCGTGCACGATCACCGCGCCGTGGTGCTGGCGGCAACGTATAGCTCGGAGCAGAGCATCTTGCATAAGCGGCGAGGATTCCCATTCCTCTTCAACCGCCGCATCACCAAATACGACGCCGAACTGCCCGAGTTGCCAGACTACCCCGTGGCTGGGCCGACCTGGGGCATCATCGGGCTGATCGATGTGGCCAATGATGATGTGCGCCATATTCCCATGTTCGCTCAGACCAAGGAAAAAAATTATCTGGCGATGGCTTTGCAGTTGGCTCTCCTCCACTACGGTCTGCCGGAGAATGCCATCGAGATCACACCGGACGCCATCACTGCGAAGGATGAAGGCGGTCGCCTCATGATGCGGATCCCGCTCTGGCTGCGGCAGTTTGTCGAGCCCAACTGGTTCTCGCCTTGGCTTTCGTCCGAGAATCCGCGAGTCAGTCTGGCCTACTTGGTTGATGTTGCGCGGCTGGCGGAGAAGGGGACTGACGAGGACAAGACCAAGGCGGAAAAATTTTTCGCGCAGTTCAACGACGCGATGGTCCTCGTCGGGCCGACCGATGCGATCCTCAAAGACGTTACGCCCGCGCCTCTCAACGAGGGGGTGGTTCCGCGCGTGTCGCTCCACGGCAATCTTCTCAAGACCATCGTCGGCCAGCGTTTCCTCCGGCGTCCTCCCGTCTGGGCGAACGTCGCCATCATTGTTCTTGTGGCCCTTGCCGTTTCAGGTTTGTCCGTGGCGAATCGTGTTCGGGTTCGCCGGCAAGGTCGGTTGCTTGCAGGCGTGGTCGCGGTCGGCTACGTGGGCGTGGCCTTCCTCTTGTTCTCCTCGGCTGATCTCATTCTTCCCATCGTCGCGCCCTTGGGTGCGGCGATCTGTTGCAGCCTCTACGGGGTGGTCGCCAAGCTCAGCCTCGAGGAAAAAAGACGGCAACGCATAAAAAATCTCTTTGGCAACTACGTCTCGTCCGTGGTGGTCAACAAGCTCGTGGAGGACGACATCCTCCCGCAGACCGGTGGAGCCGAGGTCGAGATCACCGCATTCTTCAGCGACATCGCGGCGTTTACCGCGTTGTCCGAGCAGCTTTCTCCTTCGGAACTTGTCGACCTGATGTGCGAGTACCTCGGTGAGGTCACATCGGCGATCACCCTCGATGGCGGCACGCTCGACAAATACGTCGGCGATGCGGTCATCGCCATGTTCGGTGCACCTCTGCCGCGCGCGGACCACGCCGCA
>JBAXCT010000069.1:0-9280 GCA_037141375.1 Chthoniobacterales bacterium
CATCCCCGGGGCCGAGATCCCCGCCGCGCACGCTGCCGGTAACACCGGGGCGACGAGTTGCAATTCCTCCCGCGTCACGGGTCCGGGCCGGAGCAAAACAAGTCCGTCCTCGCCAACCGCGACAATCGTGGACTCCAACCCATACCGGCAAGGACCGCCGTCGAGGATCATGGGAATACGTCCACCCAATTCTTCCACCACATGCACCGCCGCGACCGGACTGATGCGCCCGAAGCGGTTGGCGCTCGGTGCCGCCAAGGGACGGCCGAGGAATTTAATAACAGCGGTCATCACCGCATGTCCACTGCAGCGTAGCGCCACGGTCGGCAGGCCGGAGCGGACAAGATCCGGAACGATCTCGCGCGCAGGCAGGACCATGGTGAGCGGACCGGGCCAGAACTTGGCCGCCAAGCTTTCCGCGATATCCGCCACCGCACTCTGCGCGGTAGACAGCCTTCCCATCCATGACGAGTCCTCGACATGGACGATCAGCGGATCGAAAAACGGGCGCTCCTTCGCCGCAAAAACCGCGGCGACCGCCCGGGCGTCCAAGGCATCGCAGGCCAATCCATAAACTGTTTCCGTCGGCAACGCGACGATGCCGCCGACGCGGAGCAGGGCGGTCGCCTCCTCCGCAGCCGCGTGGATCTCTCCCGCATCGAGCGCGGGAATCACGCGGGTGGTCATGCGCGAGGCAAAACCGAACGTGCCGCCTCAAGCGACTGCGTGGCACGGAATTTTTCCAGACGAGCCGCAATTTTTGCATCATCCGCGGCCAGCATGGCGGCCGCAAAAAGTGCGGCATTCTTCGCTCCGGGTGCGCCGATGGAAAAAGTCGCCACAGGCACGCCGCCGGGCATTTGCACGATGGAGAGCAGCGAGTCCATCCCTTGCAAGGCACCGACGGCGACGGGAACACCGAGCACAGGAACGGTGGTATGGGCGGCAAGCATGCCGGGAAGATGCGCGGCTCCGCCCGCGCCCGCGATGATGGCCCTCAGCCCTCTCTTCCTCGCGCTCTTGGCATAATCAGCCATCAGGTCCGGCGTGCGGTGCGCGGAGACAACTTTTGATTCAAATGCAACCCCCAGCTTATCAAGTGTTTCTGCAGCGATTTGCAGCACATTCCAATCCGATTTGCTACCCATCACCACGCCGACTAGAGCTCGTTTTGCACGCTTCATTGCATCATCCATCATGATCGGGATGCCACCGTTTTCCAATATGCAATTGACGCTCGCTCTCCAGTAAATCATAACGCCTTCAAGCGAGGAGTTTCCCGCCAAGACCAGCACCCCCCCCGCTCGCATGTCCCGAGGAATTATCAAATGGTTCAACACCAGAAAGGGTTTCGGTTTCATAACGGACCCCCGTGGTGAGGGCACCGATATCTTCGTGCATCACTCCGAGATCCGCGGCGAAGGATTCAAGAGCTTAGCGGAAGGTGACATGGTGGAATTCGAACTCGCTCCGAGCGAACGTGGCCCCAAGGCCCTCAATGTGGTGAGAATTTGAGCGTGTTTCGCAATCTGGTCCTCGTCGGGTTCATGGGGTCCGGCAAATCGAGCGTCGGCCGAATACTTTCCGCCATGACCGGCTTCTCCTTGGTTGATACGGATACCCTCGCGGCCAAGGAGGCGGGGATGTCGATTCCTGAAATTTTCCAGCGGCATGGCGAAGAGCATTTCCGCAAAATAGAGACGGAAGTGCTGCGCAATCTGGTCGGCCGGCTTGGCTTGGTGGTCGCAACCGGCGGAGGCATTGCCGTCTCGCCGGAGAACCGGGACCTCCTGCGACAGATTGGTCCGGTCTTCTGGCTCGATGCCGAGACGGAGCAACTTCACCAGCGCGTCAAAAACAGCAGACGCCCGCTGCTGCAGACCAAAAACCCGCGCCAGACGCTCGAGGACTTGTATCAGTCCCGCGAACCTCTTTACCGCGCAGTTTCCGACACACGCATCGACTCGACCAGATTAACCCATCGCCAGACAGCCGAGACCGTCCTCGCCTTCGTGAAAGATAACGGCACGAGCGGGAACAAATAGGTGGTCACTTGCGGGTCGCTCTGCGGGCGCAGCGGCAAAAGAGGGCAAGGTTTGCCAGAGACAACCTGAAACTCACCCGAGGAGAGAGTCGCAAGCCCTCGGGCTATCGCAGTTGAGAACCGCCTTGCTGCCGCCTAGCGACTGGCTAATATCTCACCATGGGGAGCAAAATACGGTGGGATTTCATCGTTTTATCTGCCGTTGTTGTGTGCGGTTATCCCCTGCTCCTGTGGGGACTTTCGGTTCAAAACAGTTATGAGAAATCTGAGAGAGCACTTTTCGAACCCCGCACGGGCAAGCTTTACAGCGTCCATCAAGGCGTGTGGAACGTCATCGCCGAGATCAGCCGGCCGCGCTCTGAGGGATCGCCGGTTGCAAAAATTAATGATGAGGTAAATCCCCAAGAGCCTTGGGGTGAAAAACGTGGTACAGCGGAAGAGGAAAAAGTATCGGAGGATTCGACCGATAAGCCTGAATTGGTCGAAGCGGAAAACAAACCGGACTTCTCCTACGATAACACAAACACCAGATAATGCAGCCGTCGGTCTGTATCGGCAGGACTCCGCCTGTTTCCCCTTGATCTGCAGACCAAATGGGAGCATTTTTTGAGATTAACTCAGGAGAGCAATGAGCGCTCGATCAAGAAGCCACCAAGACGCCAATTAAAAAAGATTAATCGTAGACCGTTTTTTATTGCCTCGTAGTGTAACGGTAGCACAAGTGATTCTGGATCACTTTGTCATGGTTCGAATCCATGCGAGGCAGCCACCTGGCTAAAGAGGTAAACCACGGCACAAGGACCTTCGTCCTCAAGGCTTTTGTCCTCTGTCTTGCCCGCCGCGCTGCGTTCCTTCATAAATCTCCGCTGTGCTGAACTACATCTGGCTTACCCTGGTCCTCGGCGCTGTGCTGCTCGGCGGGGCGACCGGACATCTCAGGGAGGTGACCGATGCAGCCTTCGAGTCGTGCAAGACAGCAGTCATGACCATCGCCTTGCCGCTGGCTGGCATCATGGCGCTCTGGCTCGGCGTGATGCGCTTGGCCGAAAAGTCGGGACTGATGCACGCGATCGCACGCCTGCTGCGACCGCTCATGACCCGGCTGTTCCCAGATGTCCCCCCCGAGCATCCGGCCATGGGTTCGATGATCATGAATATGGCGGCCAATATGCTCGGGTTGTCCAATGCCGCCACGCCCCTCGGCCTGCGCGCCATGCAGGATCTAGAGCAACTCAATCCCCGTCCCGGCACCGCATCCAACGCGATGTGCACCTTCCTCGCGATCAACACCAGTTCGATCCAACTCATCCCCGCCAGCGCGGTGGCAATTCTCGCAGCAGCAGGATCGACACGGCCGACCGCCATCATCGGCACGGCCCTTGTCGCCACGATCTGCTCGACGGTGGTCGGCATCTTTTCGGTCAAAGTACTGGAAAAGCTCCCCTTCTACCGTCTGCCCGCCATCACCGACGAAGACCGTAAAAACAAGTGTGAGGAGAAGGAGTATTCGCCCGAAAATTCCACCGCGCCGAATTCTGAGCCGCTGCCGTGGGTCGCGAAAATAGTTTTGGCGATTTTCGGCGTGTTCTTTTTGTTCTTACTCTGGCGCACCGCGGGCGCGGGCTATGACGGCAGCCGCGGGTGGTTCGCCTCGTATGTGGAGGCGATTTCAGTGCTGGCCATCCCGTTCCTGCTCTCTTTTTTTCCGCTTTACGCATCACTCCGGCGCGTGCCGGTGTATGAGGAATTTGTTGAGGGCGCGAAGGAGGGGATGCAAGTCGCTCTGCGCATTATTCCTTTCCTCATCGCCATCCTGGTGGCGGTCGGCATGTTCCGCGGGGCCGGCGGCATCGACCTGATCAGCCGCGCGCTCGATCCGGTTTTCCAGAAGATCGGCTTCCCCTCCGAGTTGCTCTCCATCGTGCTGATGAGGCCGCTCAGCGGAAGCGGCACGACCGGGCTCTTTGCCGAGCTGGTCAAAGCCCATGGCCCCGACAGCCTGATCGCCCGCATGGCTGGCACCATCATGGGCAGCACGGAGACGACATTTTATGTCATTGCCGTCTATTTCGGCTCGGTGGCCGTTCGCCGGACACGCCATGCCGTTCCCGCCGGATTGCTCGCCGATCTGGCCGGCGTGATCGCCTCGGTCATCGTCTGCCGGCTCATCTTCGCTTGAGCGACCCGCGCTACCTATGCCAGCGCTGCGGCAACTGCTGCCGCTGGCCGGGCTTCGTTCGCGTCGACGAAAACGAAATCAACGCCATCGCCGGTTTTCTCGGCATGAGCACCGAGGAATTCGTCGATCGCCACACCGAACTCCGCCCCAGCCGCTCCGGCCTGATGCTCAAATCCAACCCGGACGGCTCCTGCATTTTTCTCAAGGGTGTCAACACGTGCACGATCCAACCGGTCAAGCCCCAGCAATGCCGAGATTTTCCGAATAAGTGGCGCTTCGACGGATGGCGGGAGAAGTGCGAGGCGCTCGAGGTGATGTCTTGACATCATTAAAGTGTGATGTTTGATGTCATTTATGAGAACAACGCTTTCTCTGGACTCCGATGTCGCCCAGCGCCTCCGGCAGGAGTTAGCCTCGGGCAAGAAGTCGTTCAAGGAAGTGGTCAACGAGCGTCTGCGACTGGGCTTCGGCTTGAAGAGGGCCACGCAACGGAAGTCCTTCCGCGTCAAACCACACTCCTCGGACTACCAACCCGGCATCGATCCCTCCAAATTCAACCAACTAGTTGACGAGCTTGAGGTTGAGGAATTCATCCGGAAATCCCTATCGCGGTGATTGTTCCTGACATCAACCTCCTGATCTATGCGTACAACAGGAGAGACCCCCACCACGAGCCCGCCAAATCCTGGTGGGAAGCCGCGCTCAACGGAAGCACGCCCGTCGGCATTCCTTGGGTCACGTCCTCCGGATTTATCCGCATCATAACCAATCGGCGCATCTTGACCGAGCCGCTTTCCCCCTATGATGCGGTTGGCCTCGTCCGGACATGGCTGGATCAAACGGGAGTTATTATTTTGCAGCCCGGTCCCAAGTTCGCCGGACTTTTCCTCGGCTATCTGGAGAAGTTGGGCACAGCCGGGAACCTCGCGACGGACGCCCAACTCGCCGCGCTCGCGGTGGAAAACCAAGCGGAGTTGCAGAGCAACGACACCGACTTCTCCCGGTTCGAGGGCCTGCGCTGGCGCAACCCGCTGAAGTAATTCTGGAGGGTGGACGTCCCCCCGGCCGACGGAACGCCCGCTGCTCGACCAACGCAGCCACTCCAGCGGCTAGCTTGTTTTCGATACCAGTCTTTACGCGGTCTCGTTTGCTCCATCGGAGTGTTGACTGCGTGGCATCGGCATCCTGCCGATGATGTTCATTGATCACGATCAAGATGCCCGTGCCACTTCTCGGCAGAACCGCTGCAGCACCTGTAAGGAACTTCGCCGAAAACGCGCTAGCGAAGGATCCGCGCCCGGCGGACAGGCCGTTCGCCCTTCGGCAGAGCTTCCGCATCCTTCCCGCTACAACAAGCGATCCCCGCCCGCACTGGCCGGGACGAATGCTTCGAATTTACCTGCCAACTCATCAAGCTTAGCCAGATAGTAAGCCGTGTTCTCATCGCGATTGTGAGGATCCCATTCGGTCACCAGCTTGGCGCTCTCGTAAGCCTTCACCGTCTTCTTCGTCCCGGTGATGTAATAGGATACGCGGTCGCCCGCCTGCATTTTGCGGCCGCTGCGCAGCGCCAGTTCAAAGGCGGCCGAGCGGTTGCGCGAAGACGCGATAATTTTCTTTTGATACGCCTCTAGGGAATCTTGTAGCGCCTCGGTTTTGGCAAACATTTCCGGTTCCCACATTCTTTCGCTTAAGGCCTTGGTGAATTCCGCGTGCATCGCTGGTATCACCTCCGGCATTCCCTCAAGCAGAGCACGCACAGCGCGCTGGATGAAGATACGCTGGAATTTTTCCAGTCCGCGCGATTTGAGCGCCGCACCCTTGATCGACAATTTCCCGTCCGCCGAGAGCAGCGCGTAATTCTTCGCCTTGTAGCTGAACATCGCCGCGTAGCGGGCATCGAACTCCACCTCGATACCCTTCGGAAGGGTCGCGGCAAGCTCCTCGTAAAGTCCACCCCAAGTCGCGTCCTTCGGCGGAATGAAATAAATGCCGTCCGTATCGATCTCGATCACCTCCGCCCCGCGCTGACGCAACCACTCCACCATTGCCCGCAACAGTTCGCGGCCCTTGGCGGTGACTGCCGCCGCCGCCTCGAAATCGGCAAAGTTTCCCTGGGCGAAACCGAGGTATCCATAAAAGCTATTGATGAGAATTTTGAAGGTCCCCTGCAGTGCATCGAGATGCGATTTCTCCGCGCCTTCGGCCGCCCTCATCCGCGCCTTGGCTTCGAGCCGGAACTTGCGCAAACGCGCCAGCATGTCGCCAAAGACGCCGAGCGTGTCCGGCTCCGGAAAAATCCCGAAGGCCAGCATGACCGACGGATAAAGAGAAGCGATGTCGCAGTGCCACACATCCCTGGCCACGCCGGTGAAAAAAATATCCGTGTAGCCGCCCTCGAAACGCTGCACAACCGACAGCCCGGGTATGGCCTGCCCCTGCCGAAGATACTCGCGCAGGAAAAGGCTGTTGATCTTGGTCGCATTGCCGCGAATGACCACGTCCTGATAGTTGTAGGGAAAGATCGTGGTCTGGGTGAACCACGCGGGGCTCAGCGCGGTGGACAGCGCGCGCGTCTCACGCACGTCCTGCAGCGCATACTTCTCAAAAGTCTTGCGATTCTTCCTGTGAGCCTCCGTGATTTCGCGCGCGCCGAGTTCCACACGTTCGTCTTCGGCCACTCCGAAATGCCGCGCCGCCGCCTTGAGCCCGAAGCTCTCCAGTTCCCGCGCACCCACGTCGTGGAACTGGACAAGGAACAGCGTGTCGACGATGTGCCGCCCGTGGATCTCGAATTTCCGGTATTGGATGAGTCGCTCGGCGATCTGCAGGCGCGACGGATTCGAGCGCAGCACGCTGCCGTCACGGCCCAACTCCAACTTGAGCCCGCACCTTTTCGCCCTCGCCTCCAGATACGGCAGGTCGAATCGGAAAATATTGTGACCCTCGATGACATCGGGGTCGCGTTCGCGCACGAGCGCGATGAACTTCTCCAGCACGGCCTTCTCCTGCGCCTCGTTCGAGGGATCGTCGACGGTGAGGATTTCCTCCCAGCCTGAACTGTCGCTCAGCGCAATGGCCAGCAGCGGATCCCTTGAGGCCTCGGACATCGTGCCGTCCAAACCGGTGTGCGTTTCGATATCCACCTGCATGCGGCGCAGGTCTGCGAACGACATGCCCTTGAACAACGTACGGCCGCTCTGCAGCAGATATTGGTGCGCAACGTCATTCAATGCGAACAATTCGCGGCGGTAAACCGACTTCGCCTTGGTGAACGCGGTGACATTTTCAAAAGAAACGGTGAACCTGAATACGCCCGGAGACTTCAATTCATGCCATTGGCCCGGGAGCGGCTCCGTGGCCCACGCAAAAGGACGATGCATTGCCTCCTCCAAAATCGTGGCGCTGCCCTGCCTGCGGTAAATCGCAACGCAATCCGGAGCGGTGAACTCCACCGCGACGATTCCCTCGGTCGGATCCGCTCCGAAAAGGACGGGATCATCTTCCATGACGCTCATGCCAAAAGCCTATCGCATGACTGCAGCGGAGGTCTATGCTGACGGATCTCCGAGGAAGAGATCGAGTCTTGGCGAAGCTGCGCGCAGTCACCAAGACGGGCCGACGCAGGACGCACCCCAAACAATAAGAGGCCGGAAAGAAACCACAATCGGCGCGCGACCTGCTGCGTGACCGCTTTTCGCATGGAGCTCAAATCCGCATGCTTCGACAAAGGGCACGGAGAGTAAATTCGGCAGAGAGGCAGAAGTCGGCGACGAAGCGCATGAGATCGTGGAAAAACTGGGCAAAGCCATCGTGCTGGGGCGAGGCGAGCAGGAGCATGAAAGTGAGGAGCAGGAGGTTCATCAGGTAGATGACCAGAAGCGAAAAGAAAGTGCCGCCATAGGCCAAGTCGGTCTGGCCTTTGCCTATCATTGTCACGGTGAAGGTGGCATGGAACGCCCACGTGGCACCGACCAGCAGGTAGAGGATGTGGAGATAGGGAGTCACATCGTAAAAAAGCAAGAGCCCGGCATAGACGCCGATGACGATGACGCTGTAGATCGGAACAAAGTAGGGAGAGAGGGCAATCCAGGTGTTGATCTTGTTGGAGACAATATGGCCGCCATCACTACGGACCTTGAACTTCGAGACGTGTCCTCCGGCAAGATAGACCGCCACGGCATGGGTCAGTTCATGGCCGAAAACGTAGACGAGAAGCGGATGCGGCAGAAAAAAGTAGAGAGCCAGCCAGGAAGCGACGCCTCCGGAGAACCAGAGAAACTCGGGGGCGCGGTAAAATTGATGGGCTGTGGCCTGGGTCAGCGCGCTGAAAAAAGCCGCGGTGAGGATATAACTGAGCGGGAGCAAGAAAAGGCCGCAGACAAACTTGACCCAGCGCACCGGCACGCGGCCGAGTTCCGTGGCGGCAAAAGACGTGTTGAGACGCTTGCCCTGCGGCTGGCGGCGGCGGGGGCGTTTGGCCATCGCGGGCGGCGGGGCTCAGGCTCGCCCCATGTACGAGCCGTTGCGCGTGTCGATCTTCACGGAATCGCCCTCTTTGATGAAGAGCGGCACATTGATGATCAGGCCGGTCTCGAGGGTGGCAGGCTTTTGCACGTTGCTGGCGGTGTCACCGCGCAGGCCCTCGGGAGACTCGACGACTTTCAGAGTGACCGAAGCCGGCATCTCCGCTTCGACCGCGCGACCCTCGGCGTAGAGCACCTCGATCTTGAGGTTCTCGACGAGATAATCCTTGGCGTTGGCCAGCAGGATCTCGTCGAGTTCGATCGTCTCGTAGGATTCAGGATCCATGAAGTGGTAACCCTCGTGGTCCTTGTAGCTGAATTCGAGCGCACGGCGCTGGAGGTCGATGAGTTCGACTTTCTCGGTCGAGCTGAAGCGGACGTCGCTGGATTTGCCGGTTTTGATGCTGCGGATGATGGCCTGCACGAAGGCGCGGAGGTTGCCGGGCGTTCGGTGATGGACCTCAAGCACAACATAGGTGTCGTTGTTGTATTTGATGGCCATTCCTTTGCGGAGATCGTTGGCTGCTGGCA
>JBAXCT010000070.1:0-9245 GCA_037141375.1 Chthoniobacterales bacterium
GGCACACAGAACGGCCGCAAGTTCCGTATCCCCGGCAAAGGTATGCCGCAGCGTGGCGGCGCGCGCGGGGATTTCTATGCCGTCATCGACGTGCAGTTGCCGACGACCTTGACCCCTGCACAGAGAACCGCTTGGGAAGCTGTCGCCCGCGAGGGAGGATAATCCCCCGCTCTTTTCCTTCATTTGCTCTCGCTTGACATTCCGCCTTCGCTCGCCCTAATAAACATCAACCTTATGAAATCCATCCCCTCCATCTTTCTAGTCACCCTCGCTCTGGCCTGCTCCGTCTGCGCCCAAGCCGTCAAGATCTCCGATCTTCCCACCGATGAGCAGGAGAAGTTCAACACGGTCAAGTCGGCTGCCACCAAAGCGGGGGATGCCAACTACAAAGAAAAGAACGCAGCCTACAGGCAGGCCTATCGCGAGGCGATGGTCAAGGCCGACCCCACGGTCTTCCCGATCCTCGACAAAGTCTACCCCTTGTCCGGAAAAGCCCAGATGAAGAGCAGTGAACTGCCCCCTGCAGACGCCGAAAAATACAAGGCGGCCCAAAAAGCGGCCAAGGCTGTGGATCCAACCCTCAAGGATAAGAAAGCCGCTGCCGATCAGGCTCTGCGCGAGGTGATGATCAAGATGGATGCCTCGATCAAGCCCATCGTCGATAAGGTTTACCCGCCCGCCGATAGCGCCGCCGCAGCTCCAGCCAGCGAACAGGCGGAATAGCCCGCCGTCCTTCGTTGGGAGGAAAAACCTCCACCTGCAAATCTCACGCGCTGAAATTTGCCCCGCGTCCAAACGTTAGGTATCAAGCTGGTGGGGACTCACAACCATCCGCGCACGGCCAACGCGGGGACATTTTTCAAGATGTCGTCCCGCAGCAAGCGAGCGGTTTCACGATCCTTTGTTTTGAGCGAGTAGCGAATTCGGCGTTTGGTGTAGTTTGCCACGTGGATGGTGTAGTGGCACCAGAGGGTTCCGTTGTTGTTCCAGATATGGTGATCGGCGTTTTCGCCGTAGGATTTTCTGTTTTTCACGCACCCAGTCCACCACAGGGGATGGGACATCCGCTGTCCTAGGCATCGAAAAATCCAGCGATGAAGGTAGACCTCCAATCGGTTGATCCTGAACCAGGGCACCAAGCTGGTCCCTGCGAGAAGTGTGCGGACGCAGTCCTTATTCCGGCTTCTCGGCGGCGGCGAGTGCCGGCGGTTCCGTGCCGCCCTTGGTCTTGAAAGCGAGTTTGTCGCCGTCCTTGACCACGTGCAGTTCCTGTCCCGGTTGGAAGGTGCCGCGCAGGATTTCCTCGGCCACCGGATCCTCGAGGTAGCGCTCGACGGCGCGGCGCATCGGCCGCGCGCCGTATTGCGGATCATAGCCCTTGCTGATGAGGAATTCTTTGGCGTCGGGTTCCAGGACCACGGTGATGGACTTGGCCTTGAGCCGGTCGATGACTTTCTTCACCTCGAGAGTGACGATGTGCTCGAGGTCGCCCTTGGCCAGGCTGTGGAAGACGATGATGTCGTCGAGGCGGTTGAGGAACTCGGGTTTGAAGACCCGCTTCGTTTCCTCCATAACCTTGTCGCGCATGCCCTCGTGGCTCTCATCGAGCTTGGCCGCGCCGAAGCCGAGCGATGTCTGCTTCTTGAGCAGTTCGGCGCCGACATTGGACGTCATGATGATGATGGTGTTGCGGAAATCGATCTTGCGCCCAAGCGAGTCGGTGATCTTGCCCTCCTCGAGGATCTGCAGCAACAGGTGCATGACGTCGGGGTGCGCCTTCTCGATCTCGTCGAACAGAACCACCGCATAGGGGCGGCGGCGCACAGCCTCGCTGAGCTGTCCGCCCTCCTCGTGCCCAACGTAGCCCGGAGGCGAGCCGATGAGGCGCGAGGCGGTGAACTTTTCCATGTATTCCGACATGTCGATCTGGATGAGCGAGTCGGCGTCGCCGAACATGAATTCGGCCAGTGTGCGGGCGAGGAAGGTTTTACCGACGCCGGTCGGACCGAGGAAAATGAACGAACCGATCGGCCGGCGCGGGTCCTTCAGGTCGGCGCGCGAGCGGCGCAGCGCTTTGCTGATGGCCGTGACCGCCTCGTCCTGACCGATGACGGATTTCCGCAGTTCGCCTTCCATGGAGAGAAGCTTGCGCGTCTCGTTCTGGTCCATGCGGGCGAGGGGAATGCCGGTCCACTTGGAGATGACGTGGAGAATTTCGTCCTCGCCGACGATGACTTCCTTCTCGTCACGCTGCGTGCGCCAGTCGGCCATGATTTTCTCGAGCTTTTCCTTGGCCTGCTTCTCGTTGTCGCGCAGCGCGGCGGCCTTCTCGAAGTCCTGTGCTTTGATCGCGGCTTCCTTCTGCCCTCGGATCTCGTCGATCTCTACCTCGAGTATCTTCACATTGGGCGGGCGCGTCATGTTCTGGATGCGCGCGCGGGCCCCGGCCTCATCCATCACGTCGATGGCCTTGTCCGGCAGGAACCGTCCGGTGAGGTAGCGGTCGGAAAGTTTGGCCGCGGACTCAAGGGCCTCGTCGGTCAGCTTGGCCTTGTGGTGTGCCTCGTATTTCGAGCGGATGCCTTTGAGGATGAGGATGGTGTCATCCACGCTGGGTGCCTCGACTTTCACCGTCTGGAAGCGGCGCTCGAGCGCGGCGTCCTTCTCGATGTATTTGCGGTATTCGTTGAGCGTGGTGGCGCCGACGCACTGCAACTCGCCGCGGGAGAGGGCCGGCTTGATGATGTTCGAGGCATCCATCGCGCCCTCGGCCGAACCGGCCCCGACGATGGTGTGCAGCTCGTCGATGAAGAGGATGATGTTCTTGCTCTTGCGGATCTCGTCCATCACCGCCTTGATGCGCTCCTCGAACTGTCCGCGGTATTTCGTGCCCGCCACCATGAGGGCGAGGTCGAGGGTGATGACGCGTTTGTCGCGCAAAAGTTCCGGTACGTTGCCGGCCACGATTTCCTGGGCGAGTCCCTCGGCGATAGCCGTTTTGCCCACGCCGGCTTCGCCGATCAGAACCGGGTTGTTCTTGGTGCGGCGGCAGAGAATCTGGATGACGCGCTCGATCTCGCTGGTGCGCCCGATGATCGGGTCCATGTTGCCCTTCTTGGCCACCTCGTTGAGGTCGCGTCCGAAGGCCCGTAGGGCCGGTGTTTTGACTTCCTTCTTGCCCGCGCCTCCGCCTCCGCCCCCGGCGACCTCGGCTGTTTCCATGTCCTCGTCCTCGGGGCTGAAGTTCGGGTTGAGTTCGCGCAGGATCTCGTTGCGCGTGCGCTCGATGTCGACATCGAGGTTTTTCAAAACTTTGGCCGCCACGCCGTCGCCCTCGCGCAGCAATCCGAGCAGGATGTGCTCGGTGCCGACGTAAGAATGCCCGAGCGCCTTGGCCTCCTTGCCGGCAAGGGCGAGGACCTTCTTCACGCGCGGCGTGTAGGGGATGTTCCCGACCATTTTGGTCTCCGGCCCCGAACCGACCTGCTTCTCGACCTCCATGCGCACCGTGTCGAGATCGAGGCCCATCTTGGCCAGCACATTGATGGCCACGCCTTGGCCCAGCTTGATCAGGCCGAGCAGGAGGTGTTCGGTCCCGACGTAGTTGTGGTTGAACCGGTCGGCTTCCTTGCGCGCAAGCGCGAGGACCTGTTGGGCTCTGGGCGTGAAGTTGTTCATTTCTTTTTCCCGTTGCCGTTGGTCGTCGTCGTCACTTTGGCGATGTTCGGCTCCGGGATCTGCTTAACTTTTGCACGGACGAGGTCGGCGCGCAAGGTGTCGCGTTCCTCCGGACTCAGCTTCTCCTGTTTCACGCCAAGTTGCAGGTGGGCGGGCTGGGTCGTCATGAAAAGTTCGTCCACCGCCAACTGGGTGGATTCTGGGAAAATCCCCAGGTCGGCGCCTAGCTTGACGATGGAAAGCAGGTTCAGGGCCTCCTTCGAGGCGATGGAGCGGGCCTGCCCCAGGATCCCGTAGGCGCGGCCGATCTGGTCGAGCAGCATGTTGGCGCGCCGCTCCAGCAGGGTCTGCCGCGCGTTCTGCTCGTGCTCGATGACCTGCTCGATGACCTTGACCAGACGGTCGATGATCTCCTCCTCCGCCTCGCCGAGCGTGGTCTGGTTGGAGACTTGGAAAAGATTGCCCAGCGCCTCGGTGCCCTCGCCGTAAAGTCCGCGGACGGCCAGGCCGATTTTTCCGACCGAATTGACGATCTGGTTGATCTGCTCGGAGAGGACGAGGCCGGGCAGATGCACCATGGCCGAGGCGCGCAGGCCCGTGCCCACATTGGTCGGGCACGCGGTGAGGTAGCCGAGATCGGGGTGGAACGCATACGGCAAGCGGTCCTCGAGGAAGAGATCGGCGTCGTTGTTGATCTTGTAGGCCTCGCGCAGCTGGAGGCCGGGCAGCAAGGACTGCATGCGCAGGTGGTCCTCCTCGTTGATCATGATGCTCAGCTGCTGGTCGTGGCTGATCACCACCGCGCTGCCCGCGCTCTTCGAGGCGTGCTCGCGGCTGACCAGATGGCGCTCGACGAGGATCTGCTTCTGCAGCGCGGGAAGATCGGCGAGGCTGGCGTTGAAGCTGTCATCCATTGTGGGAATGGCCGCCACGTGGTCGCTGATCTCGCCGAGAATCTGTAGGCGCTCCGCCTTCTTGGCCCATCCGGGGAAGGGGCGGTCCTTGAGATTGCGCGCGAAGCGGATGCGGCTGCTGACAACGATTTTCCCGTGAGGGCCTTCGCCCTGCAGCCACTGCCCGGGCTTGGCAACGATGTCGTCGAACGTCATGCCTGCAGCTCGTGTTCGAGCTTCTGGATTTCGTCGCGCAGGCGCGCGGCGTCCTCGTATTTCTCGTCCTGCACAGCCTGATGCAGTTCCGTCTCCAGCGATTTGACGCGGTCCGCCATGGCGTAGCGCCGCGAGAGCTTGGCCGGCATTTTGCCCGTGTGCTTGAGGCCCTTGTGCATCCCCTTGAGGAGATTGGCCAAACCGTCGGCGAAGGTGTCGTAGCAAGCGCTGCAGCCGAGGCGTCCGGTCTTTTTGAAGTCAGCCTGCGTGAAACCGCAGACCGGGCAGCGCTGTGAGGTCTGACCGCGTTCGATCTGCTGCGTCGCGCCGAGGCCGAGCAGCAGGTCGGCCATGGCGAATCCTGTCGGATCGCTCACACCCTTCTCCTTCGCGCAGCCCTCGCACAAGTTGACCTTCTGCATCTTGCCCTCGACGATCTGCGTGAGGTAGATGGTCGCGTCGGATTTTTTGCAGACGTCGCAGACCATGATCAACCAATCGGCGTGCCCGTGGTCCCCGTCAACTCGTGAAATCGCTTGGTCAGCCTGGCCGTGATCGGTCCGGGCTTGCCGTCGTGGATCAACCGCGAGTCCAGCTCCACCGCAGGGATGAGTTCCGCCGCCGTGCCGGTGAGGAAGCATTCGTCGGCCGTATAGATGTCGTAGCGCGTGATGTCCTGCTCGCGGATCGGGATCCCGGCCTCCTCCGCCATCTCGAAGACCACCTCCCGCGTGACGCCGGCCAGCGCGCCCGCCGAGATCGGCGGCGTGGTGATGCGGCCGTCCTTGATGACGAAAATGTTGTCGCCCGTGCACTCCGCCACGTAGCCCTGCTCGTTGAGCATGAGTCCTTCCCCCGCCCCGGCCTGCTCGGCCTCGATCTTGGCCATGATGTTGTTGAGGTAGTTGAGCGATTTGACCATCGGGCTGAGCGCGCCGTGCGCGATGCGCCGCGTGGCGCAGGTCACCAGCTTGAGGCCGTGGCGATACATCTCGTCGGGATAGAGCGTGATACCCGCCGCGATGATGAACACCGTCGGCTGCGGGCAGCTCTTGGGCGAAAGCCCGAGCGAGCCGACGCCTCGCGTGACGACGAGCCGCACATAACCGTCGGTCATCTCGTTGGCGCGGATGGTCTCCAGCACGGCCTCGGTCATGGCCGCGCGGTCCATCGGGATGGTTAGCGCGATGGCGCGGGCCGAGCGGTAGAGGCGTATGACGTGTTCCTCCAACCGGAAGACCCGGCCGGCATAAAAACGGATGCCCTCAAAAACACCGTCGCCATAAAGCAGGCCGTGATCGAAGACCGACACGGCAGCTTCTTCCTTAGGAACAAGTTTTCCGTTGAAGTAAATTTTCATGGTTTGCGCTGCCCCCTTGCGAGCGGGAGCCTGCACAGCCTGAAGGTTCCGGTCAGGGAAGACAAGCAGGTCCGCAGCTCAGTACACCCCGGTGATCCACCCAGTGATCCGCCGGAGTACATCGTCGCGGTTGATGTCGTGCCAGAGCAGATGGTGGCTCTCTGGATAAAAGAGGTATTCCTTCTGGTCCGCGCCCAGCTCCTCGAAAAATGCACGGCTCTGGTCCGGGCGGATGAACACGTCGCGCCCGGCCGAGAGCACCAGGGTCGGCGCCTGAACCCGCGCCGCATTTTCGCGGGTCGCCACCATCAGTTCGTGGAAGTTGGCGAGGAACTCGAGCGTGAAACCGCCGACCCGGTGTGGGATGTGCTGCAGGTATTCCGTGTATGCGTCGTCCGAGGTGAGGCGCGGGATGGAGGTCTTGCCGTGCACGAAGCGCATCGGACCGAACCGCGCACGCGGTAGGAGGCGCGCGCCGCTGCGGACCAGCATGATCAACCACGACGGCACCGGGGCGCGCAGTTGTGTGACCGGGGCAGCGAGCACGAGGCGCTTCGGACGCAGTGCGCCGTGCGCGATGGAATCGATCGCCGCGAGCGAACCCATGCTCTCGCCCACGACGAAGAGCGGCGCCTCGTGCGGGAAGGCATCGGCGAATTCCTCCAAATCGTCACGCCAACCCTTCGGGTCGAGAAAATGTCCGCGCCGCGAAGGGTCCGGATCATTGCCCTGCCCGCGCAGATTCACCGCGCGCACCGCGCAGCCGTTTTTCGCGAGGTGGCGTGCGAGCGGGCCGAAGTCCGCCGCCGCCCCGCCGAGCCCGTGGATGCACAGCACATTGGCTTGGGGTTTGCCCTCCGGTTCCCAGGACAGCCCGGGGAATGGCGTCCCATCGCCACCCTCGCACAAGAAGCGTGTCGCCCCGTGCTCCGCATCCTCGATGGTTAGTCGGCGCGCGTTTGCCATGGACGCGATGTTCCCCCGCTGCGCCCTCCGCGGCAAGACGGTCTTGTTCCCCGGGTGGGACCGGTGCAACCTTGCGCCATGGACCCCGCCAACCTTGCCGCCTACGAGGAAACCGCGCGCGCTTGCCTGCCCCGCGAGGCCTACGATTACTACGCCGGCGGCGCCAATGATGAAATCACCCTGCGCCGCAATCGCGAGGCATGGTCGGAGATCCCGCTGCATTACCGCGTGCTGTGCGATGTTGCGGCGCGCGACACATCGACCACGGTCCTCGGCGAGAAAATTTCCTTCCCCGTGATGGTCGCGCCGACCGCATTTCACCGCATGGCCTGTGCGGAGGGCGAATGCGCCGCGGCCCGCGCGGCCGGCCGTGCGGGAACTATCATGGTGGTGAGCACGCTTGCCACGACCACTATCGAGGACATTGCCGCGGCCGCCACCGGTCCGCTTTGGTTCCAGCTCTATGTCTACAAGGATCGCGGTGCGACGATCGACTTGATCCGCCGCGCCGAGGCCGCCGGCTGCCGCGCGCTCGTGCTCACGGTCGACGCGCAGGTGTGGGGACGGCGCGAGGCCGATGTGCGCAACAATTTCCGCCTGCCCGACGGACTCACCGTGGCCAACCTCGCCGACCACGCGAAGGAAATGTTCCCCGCGGGGGTTCCCGGCTCCGGCTTGGCTGCGTATGTCGCGCAGATGCTCGATCCCGCGCTGACCTGGCAGGATTTCGCCTGGCTGCGCGGACAGACAAAACTTCCGATCCTGCTCAAGGGCATCGTGCGGGAGGACGATGCGCGGCTCGCGGTGGAGCACGGCGCGGCCGGTGTGATTGTCTCGAACCACGGCGGACGCCAGCTCGATACCGCGCCCGCGACGGTCGAAGTGCTCCCGCGGATCGTGGCGGCGGTGGACGGAAAAATCCCCGTGTTGATCGACGGCGGCGTGCGTCGCGGGACGGATGTGGTCAAGGCCCTTGCCCTCGGCGCGCAGGCCGCGCTGATTGGCCGCCCGGTTTTGTGGGGCCTCGCAACCGATGGCGAGGAGGGCGCTCTCCGCGTGCTCGAAATGCTCAAATCCGAGTTCGATCTGGCCATGGCGTTGAGCGGCGCCAAAAACATAGCCGGGATCGATCGTTCGCTGCTCGGTTGAAGCGCGCGGGTGATCGCGGTGGAGAGAAACTTGCGCGACTTTCTCCGCCGTGCGGGGTTTGCTCCTTCATGAGATTTTTCTATTTCTTCGCGCTATCTTTCGGATGCGCCGGCCTCCTGCGGGCGCACCCGGGCCACGATGATTCGGCCGGAACTTCCTCCGCAGCCCTGCCCCCTCCCGAGGTCTCGATCACCGAAGAGGGCTCGATGCGCGTCATAAAGTCCAATGGCCTGCCCGACCATGCCACCGGGCAATTTCCCGGCCGCGGCAATCCCAACACCATCGGGCCGCAGCATTACGAGTTCCGCATGACGCTCAAGCCGGCCGCCAACAGCACCTTCGCCACACCCCGACATCAGCCAGTAGGCGTCGCGGTCAACGGCGTGGTCTTTGATCCCGGCACGGCGGAATTTTGGAACAACGATCCGCAGTCTGGCTGGCACATGGAAGCGATCGGCGGTCCGCGCAACCTCGGGCTCGATCAGAACAACGCCCATGTGCAGCCCAGCGGTGCCTACCATTACCACGGGCTGCCGACAGGTCTGCTTGCGCAGCTCGGCGCGAACGCCGATCGCATGCTCCTCATCGGTTGGGCGGCCGACGGATTTCCCATCTACAACGTCAGCGCCCACGAAAAGGCAAACGACTCGTCCAGTCCGCTGCGTCCGATGAAACCCTCCTACCGCCTCAAAACCGGCGACCGCCCCGGAGGAACAAGCGGCCCGGGCGGTGCCTACGACGGCAGCTATACCGAGGACTACGAATATGTCGCCGGACTCGGTGATCTCGATGAAGCCAACGGACGCACCGGCGTAACCCCCGAATATCCCAAAGGCACCTACTATTATGTGGCCACCGAAACTTTTCCCTATCTCCTACGCATGTTCAAAGGTACCCCCGATCCGAGTTTCGCGCGTCGCGGACCCGGCGGACGCCAAGGACCGGGCGGCGGCATGCGCCGTCCGCCTGGCGGTCCGGGTGGA
>JBAXCT010000071.1:0-9204 GCA_037141375.1 Chthoniobacterales bacterium
GCTGAACAACGCGGCCAGCAAGCAGGATGTGACCCTCGAGGTCAAGGGGGTGTGGCGGGATCGTCTTTCGGGCACCGATCTGTCGGGCGGAGAGGATGGCAGCCTCCGGCTTTCCTTGCCCGGTCGCGGTGCGTCGATTCTGACAAGACCGTAGCCGGAATATGGCATACCTCCCGTGCCAATGCCCCGCTGTTAGAAGAAGAAAGGGATGCCTTGAGCCGCGAAAGCGGCCTTCTCCTCCGCGAGGTATTTTGCTGCCAAGCGATCGAACCCGCCCGAGGAACGGAACTTTTGCAGGAAGGCATTGACCGACGAGCGCAGTTCCTCGTCGCCGAGTCGCAAGGCCACTGCCCAAGACTCCGTTTGGAGCGGGGTCAGCAGAGCGCGTGTGGTTTCAGGATTGCGCCGGGCGTTTTGAAAAACGGACATCTGGTCGTAGATGAAAGCTGCAGCCTTGCCTTGGACCACCTCCAGCACGCAGGCATTTTCCTTCTCCAGCGTTAGGACTCGGGCCCGTTTGATGTTTTGCCGGGCGAAGACCTCCCCGGTGGTGCCTTGGCGGACAACGATGGTTTTGCCGGGTTGGTCAAGGCCGGCAAGTTCCGAACCGCTCCCGTCGCGCGGAACCAATGCTGCGAGCCCAGTGGTGAGGTAGGGTTCGGAAAAAGCAACCGCTTTAGCCCTCTCCGGCGTCGCGGTCATGGAGGAAATAATCAAATCAATCTTGGCGGACTTGAGGGAGGGAATCAGCCCGGTGAACGGGATATTTTCCAACTGCAATGGCCGGCCCAGCTCCGCCGCCAGCGCGCGGGCCAGATCGACGCTGATTCCCATAGGCTGGCCATCGGGACCGATGCTCTCGAAGGGTGGATACGACAGATCCATACCGACGCGCAGGGGAGCGGTGGGGTCCGCAGCGGACAAGCTGCCGAGTGCGAGCAGGGCGACCGCGCCTAGGTTTAGGGCGGTGCGCGCGAACCGGGGTCTGAAAAATTGTCTGGCTAGTAGGGATCTCATATTGCGAAAAGAATCCGTTATGTTGAAAGAATTCAAAACATTTATCGCCAGGGGCAATGCCATAGACCTCGCCGTCGGCGTCGTCATCGGTGCCGCCTTCGGGAAAATCGTCAGCTCGGTAGTCGACGACCTCATCATGCCGGTGATCGGGCGGCTTTTGGGCAAGGTCGATTTCAGCCAGTACTATCTGAGCTTGGACGGGGGGCAATATCCGACCTTGGCAGCGGCCAAGGCGGCTGGTGCAGTGACGCTTAACTATGGCAATTTTGCCACCGTCGTCATCCAGTTTCTCATCATCGCTTGGGCCATCTTTCTGCTGGTCAAGGCCATCAATACACTCAAGAAAAAAGAGGCGGACAATCCGCCACCAGCCACCCCGAGTGCCGAGGAAAAATTACTCACCGAAATTCGCGACCTGCTGAAGCGGGGCTGAGAACCGTCAATCCGCCAAGGCCCGCACCAGCAGAGGCTCGTCTTGGGAAGCGGCCACCACGGACACGTCCCGACCTGCCAAGGCCGCCTGGACTGCAGCGATCGCCAGCGAGGGTTCGTTGCAGTCTCGGCTGAGGTGACCGAGTATCACGTGACGCAGGGCTGAGGAGGCAGCCCGCCCGGCGAGATCGGCGGCGCCGCGGTTGGAGAGGTGCCCGTGGGGGGAAAGGATGCGCTGCTTGATCGAGAACGGTCGCTTGGTGTCGTTTTGCAGCATTTCCTCGTCGTGGTTGGCCTCGACAAAGAGACAGTTCACACCGCTCACATGGTGGACGACAGAGTGGTTTACATGGCCGAGATCGGTAAGGATAGCGAGCGCGAAGTCTCCCCAACGGATAGTAAAGCCCACGGGGTCGGCTGCATCGTGGGGTACCGAGAATGCGGCGATTCGCAGGGTGTTTACCTCGAAGGTTGTTCCCGTCGAAAAAATACGCCAGCTGGCGGCCTCATTGCGGGGATCCCGTTGCCGGACCTCATCGGCTGTGAGCCGCGTTGCATAAACGGGGCAGCGCAGGGATCGCAGGAGGACAGGAAGGCCGCCCGCGTGGTCACCATGCTCATGGGTCAGCAGCACGGCAGCGATGTCCTCGGGGGCAATGCCTGCATCGTCCAAGCGGGCGAGGGTTTTCCGGGCGCCAAGGCCCGCATCAATAAGGATCGTCGTCCCGCCCCCTCGGAGGAGCGCTGTATTTCCGCTGCTGCCGCTACCGAGAACGAGGATTTCCACGGGCCAATTGTAGCTCCCCCTGCAGGCGGGAGTAAACATCAGCTATTTTCCGTGATGGCCAAAATCCGATTCTTCGATTATCTCCCTGCCCGTGCAAGAATACCACCGGTTACTGAAGTTAGTTCTTGAAGAGGGAAAGCCACGGGCGGACCGCACGGGCACTGGAACCATCGGCGTCTTCGGCGCGCAGGCACGTTTCGACCTGCGGAACGCGTTTCCGCTAGTCACCACAAAGAAAGTTCATCTTCGCTCGATCATACACGAGCTCCTCTGGTTTCTGCGGGGCGACACAAACACCAAATACCTGAAGGATCATGGGGTCACAATCTGGGACGAGTGGGCCAACGAGCAGGGCGACCTCGGCCGAATTTATGGTGCGCAGTGGCGGAGTTGGCAAGGGGCCAACGGCCAAACTATCGACCAGATTTCCGAATGCGTGAGGCTTCTGCGTGAGCAGCCTGACAGCAGGCGTATTCTCGTTTCAGCGTGGAACCCTGCGGACTTGCCGGTGATGGCTCTTCCAGCGTGCCATGCCCTTTTCCAATTTTACGTGTCGGATTCCGAGTTGAGTTGCCAGCTTTATCAACGCAGCGCCGATCTATTCCTTGGCGTTCCCTTCAATATCGCTTCGTACGCTTTGCTGACGATGATGATGGCGCAGGTCTGTGACTTGCGTCCGGGGGACTTTGTGCACACCTTCGGTGACCTGCACCTCTACACCAACCATCTCGAGCAGGCGCGTGAGCAGCTTTCGCGAGAGCCCCGTCCCCTGCCGCGGATGCTTCTAAATCCAAATCGTCGCCAGGTGGAGGATTTTGTCTTCGAGGACTTCATCCTCGAGGGGTATGATCCTCACCCCGCCATCAAGGCTCCGGTTGCCATATGATCGCCGTCGCAGCCATGGCCGCGAATCGCGTGATCGGCGCCCAAGGAAAGATCCCATGGCATCTTCCCGAAGACCTGATGTGGTTTAAAGAACTCACCATGGGAGGAACGTTGCTCATGGGCCGGGTGACCTATGAGTCTATAGGGCGACCTTTGCCTGGGCGCAAAACGGTGGTACTGAGCCGGAAGGAAAATCTCCTTATCCCGGGGGTCGAAGTCATCCGCGATCTCAGCGGATTGAGTAGCGCAACGCATTCGGGAGATGTTTTCGTGGTCGGTGGTTCGGAAATTTACCGGTCATGCCTTCCGTATTGCCGCGACCTTTATTTGACCGAGGTCGCTGGGGAGGCGGCCGGCGATCGCAAGTTTCCCCTGTTCGAAGATTTATTCCGCTTCTCAGCCGTCCTCAGGGCAACTCCCGAAATGCGCATCGTGCACTATGTGAATGACGAGGTGCGGGAACTGCCACGCACGCGGCTTGAGGCGCCGCCTTGATTTAGCGGGAGGCAGGCGCGCCCGAACTATTCCGGTAAGAGTTCTTGTACCAAAGAATGCCGTGCTCGCGGACATTGTAGAGTATCGCCCGTAGATCGCCTGCGGCCTGTTTGTCGTTCAGCAGCATGGGGAGGGGGCCGCTGCCACTTCGGGCCGCAGACATAAGTTTTTTGGCATCCGCTGCAGCCGACTCGAGGTCAGTGGCTGCCTTGCCGATCTCAGTAAAACCAGCGCTGCCTGCCTTGAGATTGGCGATGGTATCCCGGAGATCCTCCAGCGACTTTTGGCTGAGCGCGGTGGAATCCAACCTTTCGAGTGCGGTATTCAAAGTGCCCACGGCCTTGCGCACGTCGGCCATCACTTTACTGCTATCGCGCGTCAGATCCTCGATGCCGGTTTCACGATGCCCCTGAACCGTCGATCCGGGCTTTATGCGGTCGGACAAATTAGTCCCGGGGTCGATCAAGATATCGACAAAACGGTTCCCCAGCAGGCCGGAACTACCGATGATGAAGCGTGACTCGGAGGGAAGACCGACCTCCTCGAGGATTTTGAGCTTCACGGCGACCCCCTGCATGGCAGGCAAGATTCGCGGGGGTTTGGCTACGTAGCCGACGCGCGCTCCTCCGAGCAACACATCCGCCCCGGCCAGCAGTCCGCTGGCGTTGGGAAAGTCCACCTCCAAATCGTAGAACGTCTGCAATCCTTGTCCGAGACGTCCGAAATAGACGACAGTCGTGGCAACGACAGCGAGGCCGAAAAGAACGAAAAAGCCAACTTTGGTTTCGATGCGTGGGTCGCGATTGAACATATTTCAGGGCTCGTCGTGTGAGCGCCCTTGTACAAAATCACGAATCACGGGATCCGTCGAGTCGCGCAATTGCTCGCAGGTTCCATAAAAGTAGCATCGGCCCTCATGGAGAAGAGCTACATGGTCGGCGATGGTGAAAGCACTTTTCATGTCGTGGGTCACCACAATCGAGGTGACGCCGAGCTTGCGTTGCAAGCGACGGATGAGAAGGTCGATGCTATCCGCCACAATGGGATCAAGCCCGGCAGTGGGCTCATCATACAGCATGCAGCGAGGTTCGTTCACCAAAGCGCGGGCCAAGGCAACACGTTTACGCATGCCACCGCTCAGATTGACCGGCATCTTCTTCTGCTGTCCGTCGAGATCAACCATCTGCAGCGCGCCTTCCACTTTTGTTTTAACTACCGCCTCATCCGTCTCTCCCCGTTCACGAAGAGGGAAGGCGACATTGTCCGCGACGCTCATCGAATCAAACAGCGCGCCGTTCTGAAAGAGCATGCCCATCGAGCGTCGCACCGGCGCCATTTCACGCTCCTTGAGGGCAATGATATCCCGTCCTCCGACCACGATGGACCCGCTCACTGGCTGCATCAGGCCGATAAGATGGCGCAGGAAGACGCTCTTGCCCCCGCCGCTGCGGCCGAGAAGAACCAGTGTTTCGCCCTCGTAAACCTTCAGGCTAAATCCGCGCAAAATCTCCTGGCCGCCGATCGTCTGGACCAGATTGTCGACGACAATGCTTTCTTTGCGGTGGAAATATTGGCTCACTTTCCAGCGGGGAAGAAGATGTTCAGGGTCATGGTGAGGAAGAAATTGACGATCAGGATGAAAAGCGAACCGATGACCACCGCTTCGGTCGTGGCGCGCCCAACGCCGACCGCTCCTTCGCGGGCATTGAGACCTTGATGGCAGCTGATGAAAACAATCAATACCCCGAAGACCACACCCTTGATCAGGCCCATGGCGACATCCCTGCCTCCGGTGAAATGGAGCATGTTGCTGAGGTAGTAGACCTCCGATACGCCCAAGATTTGCGTGGTGACAAAGTAGGCGGCGACGATGCCGACAGCGATGCATTCAGCGACAAGCAAAGGCATGGAAACGAGCATGGCCAGGAACCTCGGCAGGACAAGATAGTCAACGGGATGGACAGCGAGCGCCCGGAGTGCGTCGATTTGTTCGGTGACTTTCATCGTGCCCAGCTCGGCCGACATGGCTGCGCCGACGCGCCCGGCGACCATCAGGCCGCAGAGCACGGGGCCCAGCTCGCGGAACATGGACACGCTGACAACGGGGCCTACCGCGGTATCCATTTCCAGGCGATGAAACTGAAAAAATGTCTGGGTGGCAAAGACCGCCCCGGTGAATCCTCCGGTGATGAGGACAACTAGTTGGGAGCGGTAGCCGATCTCGTAGATCTGCTGGATGACCAAACGGAAGCGGATTTGCCCTTTAAAAATGCCACGAAGCGTTTCGGCCGCAAGCAAAGCAAGGTCACCCAGATATCTGGCGAACGAAAAGATTGTGCTGCCAACCGCGTGCGGTAAAGACATCGGGCAGGTCGCCTTAAGGTTGAATGAGCTGGGTCGCGGTTAGCGTGTGGGCGACCGAGTGGGTCTGACCCACAAAGCAGGCCTTGAGGCCAAGTTTGGCAAAAATACTGGCTATTTCCTGCAACGAAATGGTCAAATTCTCAGAGCCAATGAACATGATATCGTGCAGGGTGTCCAACTTGTAGTGCAGCCCCGCTATGGCGCCGAACTCGAGGTTCAGGCCCAGCAGTTTATCCGGGGCGCGGAGGCCTTTGGCATATATCTCAATTTCAACCACAGGGCTATGATCGCGCCTTGGGGCGGCTTCGGGCAAGACCGGATTGACGTTTTCCCGAAGCGGTGGATTGCACCCAGAGCGCAGGCAGATTAAAAAGAATGGCTACCCAAGCCATGCCGAAAGACACCTCGCTTCATACCATCCTCATCATCGGGTCAGGACCGATCATCATTGGTCAGGGCTGCGAGTTCGACTATTCAGGGGTGCAAGCCTGCAAGGCTCTGCGGGAGGAGGGGTATCGGGTGATTCTCGTCAACTCCAACCCCGCAACCATCATGACGGATCCGGAGTTCGCCGACCGGACCTATATCGAACCGATCACGGCCGACGTCATCGAGAAGATCATTGCGAAGGAGAAGCCCGACGCCGTCTTGCCGACTCTGGGAGGCCAGACAGCTCTCAATGCCGCCATGGAACTCCATCGCAGCGGGGCGCTTGAGCGTCTCGGCACCAAGCTGATCGGGGCGAAGGCTGACGCCATCGAGCGAGGTGAAGATCGCCTGATTTTCAAGCAAACCATGTTGGCCATCGGCCTTGATGTTGCGCAATCAGGCGTTGCCCACACTATTGAGGACGCAAGGAAGGTCGCAGCCGAGATCGGTCGCTATCCGATCATCATTCGCCCAGCCTACACCCTTGGCGGAAGCGGAGGGGGAATTGCCTATAACCGCGAAGAGTTTGAAGAAATTGTCGGTCGCGGACTCGACCTCTCACCGGTCAAAGAAGTGCTCATCGAAGAATCTCTGCTCGGCTGGAAGGAGTTCGAAATCGAAGTGATGCGCGACCATGCAGACAACTGCGTGGTGATTTGCTCGATCGAGAATTTCGATCCGATGGGGGTGCACACCGGCGACTCGATCACCGTGGCGCCCATCCAGACCTTGACCGACAAAGAATACCAAGCGATGCGCGACGCTTCTTTCGCTGTGATACGAGCCATCGGAGTCGAGACTGGTGGATCCAACATCCAGTTTGCCGTCTGTCCGAAGACCGGCCGGATGGTTGTCATCGAGATGAACCCCCGCGTCTCCCGTTCCTCCGCCCTCGCGTCGAAGGCCACGGGATTTCCCATCGCCAAGATCGCCGCCAAGTTGGCGGTAGGCTACACGCTCGACGAACTCCGCAATGATATCACGCGCGAGACGCCGGCCAGCTTCGAGCCAACCATCGATTACTGCGTGGTCAAAGTGCCGAGGTTCACTTTCGAGAAGTTTCCCCAAGCCGACCCCGTCCTGACAACTCAGATGAAAAGTGTCGGTGAAGCCATGGCCATCGGCCGCACCTTCAAGGAGGCGATGCAAAAAGCCCTTCGCTCGCTGGAAACCGGAAGGGCGGGATTTGGCGCGGACGGGAAAGATGGCCCACCGATGCGGGCGGACGGATCTTTGGACGAGCAGGAGCTGGAGCAAAAAATCCGCGTTCCCTCCGCCGAACGCATCTTCAGTTTGCGCCATGCTCTGCTCGCCGGTTGGAGCATTGATAAAATCCACGAAATTACCGGGATTGATCCCTGGTTCTTGCGGGGACTCGAAAAGATCGTGGAAGAGGAAAGAGACTGCCCCCCCGATCTGGCAGCCATCCCTTGGCGCCGGATGAAACGCCACGGATTTTCCGATCGCCAGATCGCGCATCTATGCCGGACCACCGAATCTGCTGTGCGGTCGGCCCGCAAATCCGCCGGGATCGAACCGACCTACCGGCTGGTCGATACCTGCGCCGCCGAGTTCGAAGCTTACACTCCCTATTACTACTCCACCTACGGGGAGGAAGACGAAACGCGGCCCAGTAAAAAGAAGCGCGTGATGATCCTCGGGGGAGGGCCGAACAGGATCGGCCAAGGCATCGAGTTCGACTACTGCTGCGTCCACGCCGCCTTTGCCTTCCGTGAAATGGGATGGGAAACCGTCATGGTGAACTCCAATCCGGAGACGGTCTCGACCGACTACGACACCAGCGACAAACTTTACTTCGAGCCACTCACGCTTGAGGACGTGCTCAATATTTACGAACGCGAAAAATGCGATGCGGCCATTGTGCAGTTTGGCGGCCAGACTCCGCTGAACCTGGCTGCGTCCCTTGAGGCCAACGGGGTGACAATCATCGGCACATCGCCGAAAAGCATCGAGATGGCGGAGGATCGCAAGCATTTTGCGGCTATGCTGGACCGGCTAGGATTGCGTGCCACCCAAGGCGGCACGGCAACCAATGAGGACGAGGCGCTGGCCGTCGCGGACAAAGTGGGTTATCCGGTGTTAGTGCGCCCCTCGTTCGTCCTAGGCGGACGCGCTATGGAAATTGTTTATACGCCTGACGATTTGCGCCGCTACATTCGCACCGCGGTCAAAGCCAGCCCCGATCGTCCGGTGCTTGTGGACCGTTTTCTTGAGGATGCGACGGAAGTCGATGTCGATTGCCTGAGCGACGGACACGATGTTGTCATCGGAGGAATTATGGAGCATATCGAAGAGGCGGGAGTGCACAGTGGCGACAGCGCCTGCGTTATCCCCAGTTTTTCGCTGTCGGAGAATGTCCTCGGCGAGCTCCGCCTTGCGGCCAAGTCCATGGCTAAGGAATTGAAGGTTTGTGGCTTGATGAATGTCCAGTTCGCCGTGAAGGAGGAAACTGTTTACGTCTTGGAGGTCAACCCGCGGGCGTCGCGGACCATCCCCTATGTGAGCAAGGCCATTGGTGTTCCGCTCGCCAAGTTGGCGGCTAAAGTCATGGCTGGACATACATTGAAAGAGCTCGGATTCACCGAAGAGATTTTGCCGAAGCAGTATGCCGTCAAAGAGGCCGTTTTTCCGTTTATCAAGTTTCCAGGGATCGACATCACTCTCGGCCCAGAAATGCGCTCGACAGGCGAGGTCATGGGAATGGATGCCGATCTCGGTATTGCCTACGCCAAGGCCCAGATGTCAGCCCAGCCCGCCCTGCCCTCAGGGGGAAA